>NZ_JBFTNE010000030.1:0-69622 GCF_056397325.1 Cupriavidus sp. 05N39 | reverse complement strand
CTCAAGCGCGCCATCGACCTGCAGATGAACCACGGCAAGACCACCATCATCGAAATCATGTGCACCCGCGAGCTGGGCGACCCGTTCCGCCGCGATGCGCTCGCCAAGCCCGTGCGCATGCTCGACAAGTACAAGGACTACGTTTGAGCGCCAAGTCTGTAAGCGCGTGAACATCCGTCGCCCGGCCTTCCGGGCAACGGATGTTTCCGCCCCCCGCGGCAGGCGCCGCATGCGATACGCAACGCCTGCCGCAACCCGCACCGGCGTCATCCGGCGCGACCATGGACCCGGCGGCGAGCCAATCGCCGACCTACTATAGAAACCGTGGCGCGCGACCCTGTGCAGTGCAGGAGACAACACAGTGATTACCGAACAGCAGCAATCAAGCGGCCTGAAGCACGGGCTGAAGCAGCGCCACATGACCATGATCGCGCTGGGCGGCGTCATCGGCGCCGGCCTTTTCGTCGGCAGCGGCGTGGTCATCAAGTCCGCCGGCCCCGCCGCCGTCATTTCCTTCCTCATCACCGGCCTGCTGGTGGTGCTGGTCATGCGCATGCTGGGCGAGATGGCGTGCGCGCTGCCCACCGTGGGTTCCTTCTACGAATACGCCCGCGAGGCCTGGCGCGACCGYCCGGCCATGGGTGAACTCGCCGGCTTCCTCACCGGCTGGATGTACTGGTATTTCTGGGTGATCGTGGTCGCGCTGGAGGCCGTGGCCGGGGCCACGCTGGTGCAGTTCTGGCTACCGGACGTGCCCGCCTGGACCATCAGCCTGGTACTGCTGGTGATGCTCACGCTGACCAACCTGATCTCGGTGAAGTCCTTCGGCGAGTTCGAGTTCTGGTTTGCCTCGATCAAGGTGGCTGCCATCGTGGTGTTCCTGTTCCTGGCCGGCCTGTTCGTGCTCGGCATGTGGCCCGCCACCACCGCCAGCGTCGCCAACCTCACCGTGCACGGGGGCTTTGCACCGAACGGGATCATGCCGGTGCTGACCGGCGCGGTAGCGGCCACGGGGTTCTACTTCGGCGCCGAGATCGTCACCATCGCCGCGGCGGAAACCGCCGAGCCGCAAAAGGCGGTGGCCAAGGCCACTAGCTCCGTCATCACCCGCGTGCTGGTGTTCTACGTGGGCTCGGTACTGCTGGTGGTGTGCCTGGTGCCGTGGAACTCCGTCGGCATCGCCACGCCGTACGTCAGCGCGCTCAAGGCCATGGGCATCCCGGCGGCGGCGCAGATCATGAACGCCGTGGTACTGACCGCGGTGCTCTCGGCGCTGAACTCCGGACTGTACGCCTCGTCGCGCATGCTGTTCGCGCTGACCAAGCGTGGCGATGCGCCCAAGGGGCTGGCCAAGCTGAGCCGCAACGGCGTGCCGGTCCGGGCCATCCTGTTCGCCACGCTGTTCGGCTACGGTGCGGTGGTGATGTCCTATGTGTCGCCGGACAAGGTGTTCGCTTTCCTGGTCAACTCCTACGGCACGGTCGCCATCTTCGTCTACATCCTGATCGCCTTCTCGCAACTGCGCCTGCGCGCCCGCCTTGAGCGCGAAGCGCCGGAGCGGCTCAAGGTGCGGATGTGGGCCTTTCCCTACCTGACCTGGGTCGCCATCGCAGGCATGGTCGGGATCGTGGTCGCCATGGCCTTTATCCCCGATCAGCGCACTCCGCTGCTGCTCGGCGTGGCCAGCCTGGGCATCCTGCTGATCGCTTATGCCGTGCGCCAGTTGTGCCGCAAGCACGCGATCACCGCCGCACCGATGGGCGAGGTGCGGCGGGCTGACTGACACGCCCATCGCCCGATCCGCCCGATCCGCCGGCTCCACCTGATCCGGCTTCCGCGATGCGCGCCATCGCGGATTCACTCCCGGCAAGTCCGCATTGCCTGCCGCCGCGTTTTGCCGCAGCGGCAGGCCCGCGCCTGCCCGGCCGCTTTCAAACTACCTGGCTGCCGCCATGACCGCAAACACCCTACCCGCCATTCCCCAGTCCGCCTTCGCGCGGACCCGCGCCCTGCTGCCCGGCTTCATGCTGTGCGGCGTGATCGGGCTGGCCGCCACCTTTGTCTCCGAGCACTACGGCGGCCCGCAGTTCCTGTATGCGCTGCTGATCGGCATCGCTTTCCACTTCCTGACCGAGAACGCCAGATGCCTGCCCGGCATCGAGGTCTCGGCCAAGAAGCTGGTGCGGGTCGGCGTGGCGCTGCTGGGCGTGCGCATTGCCGCCAGCGATGTGGGCGACCTTGGCCTGTCCGGCGTCGCCGCGCTGATCGGGGCGGTGGTGCTGACCATTTCCTTCGGCGTGCTGCTTGCCCGCGCGCTCAAGCTGCCGCCCATGCTCGGGCTGCTCTCCGGCGGCGGCACCGGCATCTGCGGCATCTCCGCCACGCTGGCGATCTCGTCCACGCTGCCGCAAACCGCCGAGAACGAGCGCTACACGCTGCTCACCGCCATCGGCATCGCCGCTTTCTCCACGCTGGCCATGGTGCTGTATCCGCTCATCGTCACGCACCTTGGCCTCGGCCGGCACGAGGCGGGCCTGTTTCTCGGTGGCTCGATCCACGATGTGTCGCAGGTGGTCGGCGCGGGCTACATCATCTCGCCGCAGGTGGCGGATGCCGCCACGCTGGCCAAGATGTTCCGCGTGGCCATGCTGATGCCGGTGGTGGTGATGCTGGCGCTGGTCTTCCACGCGCGCCGCAAGAAGAGCGCCGTGGCCGGCGGCGCGCGGGCGCCGCTGATACCGGTTTTCCTGCTGGTGTTTGCCGCGCTGGTGCTGGTCAACAGCCTGGGCGGCATTCCGCCGGCCGTCGCGGCGGGGTGCTCCGAAGTCTCGCGCTGGTGCCTGGTGATCTCGATCGCCGCGCTGGGGGTGAAGACCTCGTTCCAGAAGCTGGCCGAACTCGGCTGGAAGCCGATCGTGCTGATGTCCGCCGAGACGGCGTTCGTGGCGCTGTACATGCTGGGCGTGGTGTACCTGATGCGCAGCTTCGGGTGAGCCGGTGGCCGCTGGCCCAAACGATTTACGGGATCTGGCCCTACAGCATTGCGCGCCACCTCACTATGCTGACGTCATAAGGCGCACAGGTCCGCGCAACGCGCGAATCACACACAACATCAAGGAGATCCAAATGGCAAATACCCCCGTCACCGAGGCCACCCTGCAAGCATTCAGCGACGCCTGGAACCGGCACGATATCGAAGCGCTGATGCGCTTCATGGCCGAGGACTGCGTGTTCCACGCCGTGGCCGGCAGCGAGCTGTTCGGCCGCAGCTTCGCAGGCCGCGAGGCGGTGCGCGAGGGCTTCCAGCTGGCATGGCAGGCTTTCCCCGACGCGGCATGGCTCGACGGCGAGCATTTCGTGGCCGGCGAGCGCGGCGTGAGCGAATCCACCTTCCGCGGCACGAAGGCGGACGGCACCCGCATCGAGGCGCGCATGGTGGACGTGTTCACCTTCCGCGACGGCAAGATCGCGGTGAAGAACGCGTACCGCAAGGACCGTCCGCCCGTCGCGGCGAACGGCGCAGGCAACTGAATCCGGCACCCCACAGAGGGCACACGAGGAAGACAGACATGGATGCCACCGCCGCAAGACTGATCCTGCCCGAAGGCCACGCCACCGCGCCTTCGAAGCCGTACGACCCGGCCTACGACCCGCTGGTCGCGCCCACGCCCGGGCAGGGCCGCGAGTACGCCCCCACCTACTGGATCGGCACCGCCGGCGAGCCGCCGCCGGACGACGGCCCGGTCACCCACGATATCGACGTGGACGTGGCCATCATCGGCTCGGGCTTCACCGGCCTGACCTGCGCGATCTTCCTCGCGCAGGAGTATGGCATCAAGGCCACCGTGCTGGAAGCCAACCGCGTGAGCTGGGGTTGCAGCACGCGCAACGGCGGCCAGGCACAGTGCGCCTCGGGCCGGCTCAAGCGTTCGCAGTGGATCCAGCGCTACGGCCTGGATACCGCGCTGCGCCTGCATGAGGAAGTGTGCGACGGCATGGAGACCTTCAAGGGGCTGATCAAGGACATCGACTGCGAACCGCAGCCGGGCGGCCACCTGTACATCGCGCACCGGGACAAGGTCATGCCCGCGCTGGAAAAGGAAGCCAGGATCCTGCGCGACGTCTTCAAGTACGACGCGCGCATCCTCGACGCCGATACCGTCAAGCGCGAGTACGTCGACGACAAGGAAGCCGCCGGCGCCATGCACGAACCCGAAGGCATCGGCATCCATGCCGGCAAGCTGGCCTTCGGCTACTTGCGCAAGGCCCGCGCGCTGGGCGCCAAGGTCCACCCATCCAGCCCCGTGACGGGCTGGGAGACGCGTGGCGGCGTGCATTACCTGAAGACGCCCGGCGGCATCGTGCGCGCCCGCGCGGTCGCCGTGGCCACCGGCGGCTACACCTCGCCGCACCTCCATGCGCAACTGAAGAACCGCCTGTTCCCGATCCTGTCGAACTCCATCGTCACCCGGCCGCTGACGCCGGCCGAGCGGGAAGCGTGCAATTTCCGCACGACGCAGGTCATCACCGATACCCGCATCCTGCGGCACTACTACCGCCTGATGCCGGATGGCCGCCTGCAGATCGGCAGCCGCAGCGCCATCACCGGCAACGATGCGCCGCAGCATAAATACAAGGACAAGCTGGTCAGCGACCTGCACCGCAAGTTCCCTGCGCTCCAAGGCATCCAGATCGACTATTCTTGGTGGGGTTGGGTCGATGTGAGCCATGACATGATGCCGCGCATCTTCCAGCCGGACCCGGCCCAGACCATTTACTACGCGATGGGCTACGGCGGCAACGGCGTGATGTACTCCGCGCAGGCCGGCAAGCGCATGGCCGCGCTGATCGCGGGCAAGAGCGCGGGGCCGGAACTGCCGATCTTCCGCTCGGCGCTACCGTTCCCGAACGTGCGGGAGATGGTCGAGGCGCAGGCTTTCGCGCCGTTCCGCCGGTTCGGGCAGTGGTTCCTGTATCGCTGGTATCACATGAAGGACGAAGTCATCTGAAACCGGAAGTGCGACCAAAGCGGCACCGTCCAAGACCGCCATCCCCACCAAAAGACGAGGAGCCAGGCATGGGCCGAGGCCATCATTCCGTACCACCGCAGCCGGGCCGCCGTGGCGTGCTGCGCTCTCTCGGCGCGCTGGGCGCCGGCGCGGCGCTGGCCCACCCCGCGCTGCAGGCGCTGGCAGCCACCGCCGACGCGCGCATTGAACTTCCCTTCGAGAACGGCGAGCGCGAGCTGGTGGCCTTTCCCCAGAAGCGTCCGCTGATCCTGCTGACCAGCCGGCCGCCGCAGCTGGAGACCCCGTTCGGCGTGTTCAACGATGGCCCGATCACGCCCAACGATGCGTTCTTCGTGCGCTACCACTGGAGCGGGATTCCCACCCGCATCGACCCGCAAACCTACCGGCTGCGCGTGGGCGGCAAGGTCAATGCGCCGCTGGAGCTCTCGCTCGACGAGATCAAGCGGCTGGCCTCCCCGGTGGACCTCGTGGCGGTCAACCAGTGCTCGGGCAACAGCCGGGGCTTTTTGTCGCCGCGCGCCAACGGCGGCCAGCTCGGCAACGGCGCCATGGGCAACGCGCGCTGGACCGGCGTGCCCCTGAAGGCGCTGCTGGAGAAGGCCGGCGTGCAGGCCGGCGCGCTGCAGGTGAGCTTCGACGGCATGGACCGCCCGCCGCTGGAAAGCGGCCCGGACTTCGTCAAGGCGCTGGCCATCGACCACGCGCTCGATGGCGAGGTCATGCTCGCCTGGGCCATGAACGGCGCGGACCTGCCCATGCTCAACGGCTTTCCGCTGCGCCTGATCGTGCCCGGCTACTACGGCACCTACTGGGTCAAGCACCTGTCCGACATCGAGGTACTGGACAAGCCGTTCGACGGATTCTGGATGAACGCGGCCTACCGCATCCCGGACAATCCCTGCGCCTGCGTGGCGCCCGGCACGGCGCCCGCGCGCACGGTGCCGATCAACCGCTTCAACGTGCGCTCCTTCATCACCAGCCTGGCGGATGGCGCAACGGTGCGTGCCGGGCACCAGACCGTGCTGCGCGGCATCGCCTTCGACGGGGGCTATGGCGTCGACGAGGTGGCCGTGTCGACCGATGGCGGCCGCACCTGGCGCGCTGCGCAACTGGGCAAGGACCTGGGCCGCTACTCCTTCCGCGAGTGGACGGCGGCGTTCACGCCGCCGAAGAAGGGCGAGTACGAACTGAAGGTGCGTGCCGGCAACCGCATCGGCCAGAGCCAGCCCCTCACCGCCCTGTGGAACCCGGCCGGCTATATGCGCAACGTGGTGGAAACCACGCGCGTGGTCGCGGCATGAAGGAGGCAGCCATGCAACCCGTCAAACCGACCCGCCCCCACGCTGCCGTCCTTGCTCTCGCGGCCCTTGCCGCCATCGGCGGCGCACCCGCCGCGCGCGCGCTGGAAATCACGCTCCCGCCGGAAACCGCGCGCTACACGCCGAGCGAGCTGCCCGGCTATCGCCTGGTGCAGCAGAACTGCATGACCTGCCACTCGGCGCAGTACGTGCTGACGCAGCCGCCGTCGTCGCCGCGCGGCTACTGGGACGCCACGGTCAAGAAGATGAAGAAGCCCTTCGGCGCGCCCTTTCCGGACGAAGACATCCCGGCCATGGTCGACTACCTGACGAAGACCTACGGCGCGGAGCGCACGGCCTATGCAGGAAAGGCCGCGGCGCAAGCCAACGCGCCGGCACCGGCTGCCGCCCCGGCCGCGGGCGGCCACGATCCGCAGGCCCTGCTCACGGCCAATGGCTGCACCGCCTGCCATGCCGTCGACAAGAAGGTGGTGGGGCCGGCGTTCAAGGACGTGGCGGCAAAGTACGCGAACCAGCCTGGCGCCGCGGCGCTGGTAGCGCAGAACATCCGTGCCGGCGGCGCGGGCAAGTGGGGCCAGGTGCCGATGCCGGCCTACGCGACAATGACGACGGAAGACCTGCAAAGCCTGGCGGGCTGGATTCTCGGCCGCTAAGCACAAGGGGAGCACCCGCGGCCTCATCGCCTTCGCCTTGCCGCAGGCGTGGCGCGGGTCTGCTGGCATCCCCATTCCATCGGTGCGGGACTTCGCCCATAATCCGCCGCACAAGACCACGGCCGCCACAGCGGCCATAGCACGGGGAGCGGCATGGCAAGCATGGGCAAGGCGAACACTTTCTGGAACCGGCTGCTACAGCTATCCTCCGATTCCGGCGTCAGCCTGCAGGCGCAGCTGCGCCAGCAACTGGTGTCAGCCATCCTAGCGCGGCAGTTGCCCGAAGGCAGCGCCCTGCCCTCCAGCCGCGAGCTGGCGGCCACGCTGGGCATCGCCCGCAATACGGTGATCCTGGCCTTCCAGCAACTGGTGGAGGAACACTTCCTGGAGACCAGGCCGCGGCGCGGCTACTTCGTGGTTGAGCAGTTGCCCAGCGCGGTCAGGCCGGGCTCGGCGCCGCCACGCGCGGTGGGCACCCCCGCCCCCGAAGAGGCCGCGCAAGGCGGCCCGGACTGGGAGGCGCGCCTGCCCGACATGACCGGCAAGCGTGCCATCGTCAAACCCACCGAGTGGCAGAACTATCCCTACCCGTTTATCTACGGCCAGTTCGATCCCGCCCTGTTTCCCACCGCCGACTGGCGCGAATGCTCGCGCATGGCGCTGGCCGTGCTGGAGATCCGCGGCTGGGCCTCCGACCTGATCGACCGGGACGATCCGCTGCTGATCGAGCAGTTGCAGAAGCACATCCTGCCGCGCCGGGGCGTCTGGGCCAACCCGGACGAGATCATGGTCACGATGGGCGCGCAGAATGCGCTCTACCTGCTGGCCGACCTGCTGATGCAGGGTACGCGCGTGGGCCTGGAAGAACCGGGCTATAACGACGCCCGCCATATCTTCGGCATGCGCGCCCGCGAGGTGGTGCCGCTGGCGGTGGACGAGTCCGGCTTGTGCCCGGACGACGGGCTGGCGCAATGCGACTACGCCTTCATCACGCCGAGCTACCAGTGCCCCACCACCGTCACCATGCCGCTGGAGCGGCGCGAGACGCTGCTGCGCGAAGCGCGGCGCCATGACGTCGTGCTGATCGAAGACGATTACGACACGGAGAACCCGGCGCTGACCCAGCCAATCCCCGCGCTCAAGAGCCTGGACCGCGACGGCCGCGTGATCTATGTGGGTAGCCTGTCCAAATCCTTCGTGCCCGGCATCCGGCTTGGCTATATCGTGGCGCCCAAGGCCGTCATCCGGCAGGCGCGCGCGCTGCGCCGCTTCATGCTGCGCCATCCGCCGGCCAACAACCAGCGGGCTACCGCGCTGTTTATCTCGCTGGGCCACCACGACGCGCTGCTGCGGCGCGTGGCGCCGATCTTCCAGCGCCGCGCGGAGATCCTGCGCGATATGCTGGCGCGGCACTTGCCGCAGGCCCGGGCGCATAACTCGCCGGGGGCCTCTTCGTTCTGGGTGGAAGGGCCGCCGGGGCTCGATGCGCGCAAGCTGGCCGGGATCGCGCTGGCGCACGGGGTCATCATCGAGCCGGGGGATGTGTTCTTTTCCACCGATGCGCCATCGCCGCATTTCCGCATGGGCTATACGGCGATCGCGGATGAGCGGATCGAGGAAGGCGTCAAGCTGCTGGGGCAGCTGATCGGGCAGGCGATGAGGCAGTGAAAGCGCGTGTTCGCACCCGGGCGGCTTCGTCGAGCGCCTCGGGTACCCTGCCCATCCGCCTGAAGGTACCGAAAGAAACCGTAGCGCCTACTCGAACACCGGCCGGAAGAAGCTGCGCTCGTAGCTGACGATGCATTGCGTCTCCTGCGCGTAGCGGAAGGCCGCCTGGCACTCGGGATCGTCGAAGGACTTGTTGCGATACGCCTCATACAAGGCCAGGCTGGGGAAGGAGAACAGGGCGAGGGCCACGTTGCTGGCGCCTTCCGACGGCAGGAAATAGCCGTGATGCTGGCCGCCGAACTTCTCCACAAGCGGAATCCACAGCTTGCCGTAGTGTTCGAATTCCTTCAGCTTGGCCGGGTCGATGATGTAGCGCAGGTAGCAGGTGATCATTCTTGATAATGGTCTCGTGGTGGTCTTGCTGTGGTCTTGTCTTGACGATCCGGCCTTGTCCGCCGCCCGGTGTCAAACGTCAAATACGATGTCGTCCGTTGCCAACGCCCGGATAGGCCGCCCGAAGCTCGTAATCGCCGACAGCGTCGCATTATGGTGGCGCCGGATCAGCCCGGCGCTGGCGTGCGGCTTGTCATGCGTGGTGTGCGCGTCCGCGGCGAGCGTGATCGCGTAGCCCAGCCCGGCGGCGCGCCGCGTGGTGGTGTCCACGCAGAATTCGGTGGCATAGCCGCAGATCACCAGTTGATTCGCCTGCAGCCGATCCAGCAGCGCGGCCAGCCCGGTATCCAGGAAGGAATCCGGCGTGGTCTTGCGTATGCGATGGTCGTCCGCCTGCGCGGCCAGGCTCCGTTCCAGCGCCCACGCGGCCGAGCCGAACGGCATCGCGCCGGCGGCCTGCTCGTGCTGGACGAACACCACGGGCGCGCCGGCGGCGCGCGCGCATGAGATCAGGCGATTGATGCGGCCGAGCACGGCATCGGCTTCGGCTGGCCGGGGCGTGTCGTCGAACAGGCCACGTTGTACGTCGATGACGATCAGTGCGGTTTGCATCGGTGCGGATGGCGTCCGGTCGGTTGGATGTATCCGGCGTGCATCGGTCCGGATGAAAACATATCCCGTGGCGCCGGCAGGCAGCCGCCAGCATAAGCCACTGTCCGCGCCACGGCAATGCT
Source organism: Cupriavidus sp. 05N39 (assembly GCF_056397325.1). Lineage (NCBI taxonomy): Bacteria > Pseudomonadati > Pseudomonadota > Betaproteobacteria > Burkholderiales > Burkholderiaceae > Cupriavidus > Cupriavidus sp. 05N39. The sequence continues at coordinate 59,825 of NZ_JBFTNE010000030.1, read as the reverse complement.
GCACACCGGCCTGCCGCAGCAACCTCCCGATCAGTGCAGCGGCGGCGACGACAGCTTGCCGCTTCCGCCCGGCTGCCTGCCGCCTGCATTGCGCTCCAGGCGGATGGCCAGCAGCGCCACCGCCACCGCGGCCACCGGCACCAGCGCGGCGACCCAGGTCACGGCGCCAAGCCCCGGCCCACGGGTGATGACCACCCCGCCCAGCCACGCGCCAATGGCATTGCCCAGGTTGAAAGCGGCGATATTGAAGCTCGACGCCAGGCTCTGCCCGGCCCCGCTGGCGCGTTCCAGCACCCACATCTGCAGCGGTGCCACGGTGGAAAAGGCGGCCACGCCCAGCAGGCCGACGAAGACCACGCTCAGCACCTTGCTGTGCAAGGCGAAACTCATCAGGCCAAGCACCACCGCCAGCGCCAGCATGCTGCCGAGCACCGTGGCCTGCAGGTACCGGTCGGCCAGCTTGCCGCCGAGCAGGTTGCCCGCCACCAGCCCGACGCCGAAGACCAGCAGGATGGGCGAGACGGCGCTGTCGGCAAAGCCGGTGATCTGCGTCAGGATCGGCGCGATATAGGTGAACACCGCAAATACGCCGGCATAGCCCAGCACCGTCGTCAGCAGCCCTAGCAGTACCGGCCGGCGCATCAGCGCGCGCAGGTCGCGGCGCAGGTCGGGGGCTTCCGGCTTGTCGCGTTCGGCCGGCACCAGCAGTGCGATCACCAGCACCGCCAGCAAGCCGACGGCGGCCACCGCCCAGAAGCTGGCGCGCCAGCCGTACGCCTGCCCGAGCCAGGTACCAAACGGCACACCCAGCACGCTGGCCACGGTCAGCCCGGTGAACATCACCGCAATGGCCGAAGCGCGCCGCTGCGGCGCTACCAGCCCGGTGGCGACCACCGAGCCTACGCCGAAGAAGGTGCCGTGCGCCAGCGCGGTCAGTACCCGCGCGGCCATCAGCGTCTCGTAGTTCGGCGCCATCGCGCAGGCGGCGTTGCCGAAGGTGAAGATCACCATCAGGCCCAGCAGCGCGGTCTTGCGCGGCCAGCGGGCAGTAAGGGCCGTCATGACCGGCGCGCCGGCCACAACGCCGAGCGCGTAGCCGGAGATCAGCAGGCCCGCCGCCGCGATGGAGACGCCGAGGTCGGTCCCGACCTCGAGCAGCAAACCCATGATGATGAATTCGGTGACGCCGATGCCGAAGGCGCCGGCGGTCAGGGCATAGAGAGCTAATGGCATTGGAAGTGTGCGAAACAGGTTAGGTGCGATCCCGCGATCCGGCTGCCGCCGGACCGGCGAAGTCCGGACGATGCATGGAGCGGAGTATGGGGATCGGGCCATTGGTGCGGTAGACTGCCCGAACGAACAACATTTATGAATTCAATTCACAATGTCGCGGCTTGATGTCAATCGCTCCGGCGAGATGGAAGTGTTCGTGCGGGTGGTGGAGCTGGGTGGCTTCTCGGCTGCGGCGCGAGCCTTGCGCATGACGCCGTCGGCCGTCAGCAAGCTGGTGGCGCGGCTGGAAGCGCGGCTCGGCGCGCGGCTGGTCAACCGCTCCACGCGCCGCATCGAGCTGACGGCGGAAGGCAGCGCCTTCTACGAACGCGCCGTGCGCGTGCTGGCCGACCTGGACGACGCCGAGCGCGGCGCCGCCGCCAGCGCCGTGCCCCATGGCCGCGTGCGCATCAACGCCAACGTGCCCTTCGGCGACCATTTCCTGCTGCCGCTGGTACCGGAATTCCTGGCGCTGTATCCGGAGATCCAGCTCGATATCGTGCTGACCGACCAGGTCATCGACCTGCTGGAAGAGCGCACCGATGTGGCGATCCGCGCGGGCGAACTGAAGAGTTCGCAGCTGGTGGCCCGCAAGCTGGGCGAGACCCGCATGGTGATCGTGGGCGCGCCGGCCTACCTGGCGCGGCGGGGCACCCCCGCCACCCCCGCCGACCTGGCCGTGCACAACTGCCTGAAACTGGGCTACGCGCGGGCGATCGAAGGCTGGCCTGTGCTGGAGAACGGACAACTCAGGATGGTGGCGCCTATCGGCAATGCCATGACGAGCAATGGCGACGCACTGCGGCGGATCGTCGTGGGCGGCCTGGGGCTGGCCAGGATGGCTGAATTCCAGGCACGCGAAGACATCGCCGCCGGGCGGCTGGTGCCGCTGCTCGAAGCGTTCAATCCGGGCGATACGGAAGCGGTGCACGCGGTGTACCTTGGCCAGGGCCGCCATCTGCCCGCACGGGTGCGCGCGCTGCTGGATTTTCTGGCGGAACGCGTGCAGATGAAGAATTCCAGCGGCGCGTAGTGGCACATGTCCGCAAAGCGGCGGCCGTGCTCTGTGGAACGTGCTCCGTGGAATCGACGCCGCCCTTGCCCCAGCCGCGATGAAGACTCACGGGCGCGCCAGCGCTGCGGGCACCCGGATTCCGATCTCTCGAAACCCCTTCTTCCGGCCCGGCACCGACTTCTTCTTGCACTTCGCGCCATCGACGAGTTCGCCTCCGTCATCGCTCAGGATGATCAGCTGGTCCAGTCCGGGAACCTTGAACAGGGCTTCCGGATGCAGCGTTCCCAGACTGACGTCTGCTACGGGAGCGGGCGCGCTCGCCGTCTTGCCGGACCAGGTGTACAAGGCGAAATCGTCCGGGCCGCCCTTTCCGTCATCGAATGGCCCGGCTAGGATGGCGTAGCCGTTGCCCATATGCTCCATGCTGCGTATTCCCCGCCCGCCAAGATCCAGCGCAACCAGGTCGTCAAATTCCGGTGCCGAACCGCGCTCCAGCACGTCGGCCGGATTGCGCAGCTTCAGCGTCAGCGCCATGCCCGCCCGCCGCGGGTTTCGAAAGCCGATCACCAGCCCGCCATCCGGCGAGGCCGCCAGCCCCTCGATGTTCAAGCCGCGTGGGTCCTCCGCGGCGAACTGCGACGCCTGCGCCAGGATGTCGAATCGCTTGTCCGCAACGATCGCGCTCAACAGTCCGGCGTAGGGCGCCGACGCGGATGCCCTGACGCCGGGCACCGCGCCGGTCTCGATGACATCGGTCGCGAACAACCTGAAGCGCTCGGGCGCAATCCTGCCTTTGCCATCCCTGCTGTGCGAGGCAATCCAGTAGATCCGGTTGCCGATGCGCGCCGCGCCTTCGATGTCCGTTTCCTTCGCCTTGCCGTTTGGCTTGCGCCCGCCGAGATACTGCGTCAGGTCGACCCGGCCCACGCTTTCGGCAATGCCGCGGCGGTAGATGGTGAGGACGTCGGCCTCGTCGTCGGCCACGACGAAGTGGTTCTGGCCCAGCGCGACCGCCGCCGACGCATCGCAAATGCCGCGATAGACCATCGGCTGCTGCGCGAGCGCGGCTGGGATGGATTGCGCCAGCAACAGCACGATCAGGCAGGACACTTTGACTGGCAGGACTAGCCGCATTCCATTTCTCCGTCGGTCCGCGCCGGCGCGCGGACATGAATAAGCCGTGCCAGTTTATAGCGGCATCGCTACAACCCCTTTTCCACCATTTCCAGCAAACGCTGCCCGATCGCGTCCGCCTGTCCCGGCACCATCGCCACCATGCGCAGCGGCCCGTCGATGACCAGCATGGACAAGCCATGCACGGCGGACCAGGCCAGGTATTCGGCACCGGCGCGGCGTGCGGCGGGCAGCACGCCGGCAGCCGTCATGCGGTCCAGCGCCGCGCCCAGCAACTGGAACGGATTCAGGCCGCTCTCGCCCGCCTTGGCGGGCACCGGCACGCCTTCCTGCTCATCCGGCACCGAGAATGCCGTGCGGAACAGGCCCGGTTCGGACAAGGCGAACCGCAGATAGCCGGTGCCGACCGCGCGCAGGCTGGCGCGCGCGTAATCCGCTGGCGCCGCCGCCGCGTCCAGCGCGGCAAGTTCGGTTTCCATCGCCACTGCCAGCAACGCCAGCGAGGCGGAACGCACGGCTTGCAGCAGGTCCTGGCGGCTGGCGAAGTGCCGGTACGCGGCATTGGGCACCACCCCGGCGCGCCGGGTGGCCTCGCGCAGCACCACCGCGTCCGGCCCGCCGTCGCGCGCCAGTTCCATGCCGGCTTCCAGCAATGCGCGCCGCAGGTCGCCGTGGCGATAGGTGCTGCGGGCCGGAGGGCCATCGGCAGGGCTGGCCGGGGCTTCGGAATCCGCCGGATCCAGGATGCGCGCAGTGCGCTTTGCGCCCGTCATTTCTTCTCCATGTGGACATCGTCCATTTTCTTGACTACCTTGGTGTTAGTGGACAGTGTACACAACGGATTCAGGCGATCACAGCCACGCATGCGCGGGCGCTGTTATCGCCCAATGGCCCAATGGCCCAAAGGCCCAAAGGCCCAAAGGAGCACATGATGGTGCACGCATCCCCGCCCGCATCTCACCCGGGCAGTGAAGTGGAAGTCCGCGCCCTGGTCGATGCCTGGGTGAACGCCGTGCGTGCAAAGGACGCGGTTGCCATGATGCGCAACTATGCTGAAGACGTGATCATCTTCGACGTCGTGCCGCCGGCGCAGTCCCGCGGCGTGGCGCCATACCGCCAGCGCTGGCAGCAATGGTTCGACAGCCTGGATGGCCCCGTGGGCTTCGAGATGACCGGGATGCACCTGACGGCCAGCGAAGACCTGGCCTGTTGCTACAGCGTCAGCCGGGTAAGCAGCCCCCCAGGGGCGGCGCTCCCCAGGAAGCGTGGGTGCGCGCCACTGTCTGTTTTCGCAAGATCGGCGGTCAATGGCTGGTCGTGCATGAGCACGCATCGGTGCCGATCAGTTTCAACCCCTCAGCGTGAAAGCGCAAAAAAGGAGACAAGATGCTAGTCCAACCCTACCTGTTCTTTGAAGGCCGCTGCGAGGAAGCGGCTGAGTTCTACAAGCGCACGCTGGGCGCCGAAGTGATCATGATGATGCGCTTCAAGGAAGCGCCCCCGCCGGAGTCGCCCCCGCCAGAAGGCGCCTGCGGCCCCGCTGCCGGCAGCGAAGAAAAGATCATGCACATGTCCATGCGCATCGGCGAGACCACGGTGATGCTGTCCGACGGCCGCTGCACGGGCAAGCCCGACTTCCAGGGGTTCTCGCTGTCAGTGACCGTACCGGATATCGCCACCGCGGACCGCGTATTCAACGCCCTGGCCGAGGGCGGCCAGGTGCTGATGCCGCTTGGCAAGACGTTCTACTCGCCACGCTTCGGCATGACGACGGACCGCTTCGGCATGTCGTGGATGGTCATCGTCCTGGAGTCCTGAGTCCTGAGTCCTGAGTCCAACCCACCCGGCGGTAGCTGCGCCGCTGCCCGCCTGACGGCATCCGACGCCGCCGGGCGGGCTTCCCATCTCCTCCTTCCCTGCGCCGCGCCAACTCAGTGGCCTGCCGGCGCACGCGCCGTTTTGTTGCGTTTTGTGTTTTTTATTGGCAAACTGTGGCAAACAGATACAGCGCCTCCCGGCGCGCTTTCTCCACAGGTGCCCCTATGTCCGCGTCTTATCGCCGCCCCGTTCCCGAGCACGCCCGCGTCGTCATCATCGGCGGCGGCATCATTGGCTGCAGCGTGGCCTATCACCTCACCAAGCTGGGCTGGAAAGACGTGGTGCTGCTCGAACAGGGCCAGCTCTCCTGCGGCACCACCTGGCACGCGGCCGGCCTGGTCGGGCAGTTGCGCGCACAGGAGAGCATGACCAGACTGATCCGCTATTCGACGCGCCTCTATAGCGAGCTGGAAGCGGAGACCGGACTGGGCACCGGCTGGAAGCAGTGCGGCTCGCTTTCGGTGGCGCGCACCGCCGAGCGCATGACCCAGCTCAAGCGCACGGCGGCGGTGGCGCGTGCTTACGGCGTGGATTGCGAGGTGATCTCCCCCCGCCAGGCCGGCGAGCTGTGGCCAGTGATGCGCACGGACGACCTGCACGGCGCGGTGTGGCTGCCTGGCGATGGCAAGGCGAATCCCACCGATCTCACCCAGGCGCTGGCGCGCGGCGCCCGCAGCCGCGGCGCGGTCATCGTGCAGGACACCAAGGTCACGGCGATCCATACCCGTGACGGCCGCGCCGCGGGTGTGAGCTGGCAGGACAAGCAGGGCGCGGGCGGCCGTATCGAGGCGGAAATCGTGGTGAACTGCGCAGGCCAGTGGGCCAGGCAGGTAGGCCGCCTGTGCGGCGTGACCGTGCCGCTGCATTCGGCCGAGCATTACTACATCGTCACCGAGCGCATTGCCGGCGTGCACCCGGACCTGCCGGTGATGCGCGACCCGGACGGGTTTATTTACTTCAAGGAGGAAGTGGGCGGGCTGGTGATGGGCGGTTTCGAGCCCAACGCCAAACCCTGGGGCATGCAAGGCATTCCCGAGCCGTTCGAGTTCCAGCTCCTGCCCGACGACTGGGACCAGTTCGAGATCCTGATGCAGAACGCGCTGCAGCGCGTGCCGGCGCTGGAAACGGCCCAGGTGAAGCAGTTCTACAACGGCCCCGAGTCCTTCACGCCAGACAACAACTTCATCCTGGGCGAAGCGCCCGAGCTGCGTCACTTCTACGTGGGCGCGGGCTTCAACTCGATGGGCATTGCCTCGGCTGGCGGCGCCGGCATGGCGCTGGCGGAGTGGATCGTGGCGGGCGAGCCCACCATGGACCTGTGGCCGGTCGACATCCGCCGCTTTGCCGGCTTCAACGGCAACGAAAGCTGGCTGCACGACCGCGTCAAGGAAACCCTGGGACTGCATTACGCCATGCCCTGGCCCAATCGCGAACTCGATACCGCGCGGCCTTTCCGCCGCTCGCCGCTGTACGCCCACCTGCGCGACGCCGGCGCCAGTTTCGGCAGCAAGATGGGCTGGGAGCGGCCGAACTTCTTTGCGCCCGCCGGGGAGACGCCGGAGATCCGGTACGCGTTCGGCCAGCAAAACTGGCTGCCATGGAGCGGCGCCGAGCATCGCGCCTGCCGCGAGGGCGTGGCGCTGTTCGACATGAGCTCCTTCTCCAAGTACATCGTCAAGGGCGCCGATGCCGAGGCCGTGCTGCAGCAACTGATGAGCAACGACGTTGCAGTGCCGCCGGGGCAGACGGTCTACACCGCGATGCTCAACGAAGGCGGCACCTATGAGTCCGACCTGACCGTGACCCGGCTGGCGCAAGACCAGTACCTGCTGGTGACAGGCTCGGCGCAGACCACGCGCGATTTCAGCTACATCGAACGGCTGATCCCCGCCGACCAGCGTTGCGCCATCGTCGACGTAACCGGCCAGTACGCGGTGCTGGCGGTGATGGGACCGCGCTCGCGCGAGCTGTTGCAGAGCGTCTCGCGCGCGGACTTCTCCAGCGCGGCCTTTCCCTTCGGCAGCTCGCGCGAGATCGACCTGGGCTACGCCACCGTGCGCGCGACGCGCCTGACATATGTAGGCGAGCTTGGGTGGGAACTGTATGTGCCCGTGGAGTTCGCCGTAGGCGTCTACGAGACCTTGCACGCAGCGGGCAAACCGCTCGGGCTGGTTAATGCCGGCTACTACGCCATCGAATCGCTGCGCATCGAAAAAGGCTACCGCGCCTGGAGCCGCGAGCTGACCACCGGCATCCATCCCTTCGAGGCCGGGCTGTCCTTCGCCTGCAAACTGGACAAGCCGATTCTTTTCCGGGGACGTGAAGCGCTGCTGAAGCTGCGCGCGTCAGGCGGCGGCGCCCAGGTGAAACGGCGCGTGGCCGTGCTGACGCTGGACGGCGCCAGCCAGGCCATGCTGTGGGGCGGAGAGGCGGTGCTGCGCACCGGTCCGGATGGCACGGTACGCCCGGCCGGCTTTATCACCTCGGCGGCCTTCGGCCATACGCTCGGTTGCCCGGTGGGCCTGGCGCTGCTGCAGCGTGAAGATGGCGCGGCCAATGCGGAATGGATCGCCGCCGGCAAGTACCACGTTGACCTGGCTGGCGAATTAATACCTGCCAGCGTGCATCTGCGGCCGCCTTACGATCCGGGCAACGCCAGGGTCAGGGTGTGATGCGCTGATGCGCGCGGTGAAATGGCGTGCGGAGCGCCGGGGTGCCGCGTAACAGGAGCCGGACACTGGTGTCCAGCCGAACCGCGTGCGATGCCGGCACCCCGGTGGCAATGCTCAGCTTGACTTGCCGTCGGCGCCGGGAGCGGCAGCCGCTTGATTGGACTTCAGCGCGCAGGGGGTCTGCGCTTGCTGCTTCGCTTGCGCCTGCTTCTGGGCGCGAGCGCGCTCGATGACGGTCCAGTCCGGACCGGCAAGGGCCGGCAACGAGGAAGCGAGGGCGGTGACGCTAAGCAGCGCCAGCACGATGGTTTTCATGATTTGTCTTGAGACAGGGATAGCAATCGGGGATCTTGATACTTGCTGGCCAGCCCCCCGGGCGAGGGAACCCAGGGGCCGGACCGGCCGCGCTGTATCAGGCGCTGGCCTGGCTGTTGGCTGCCGCGCCATGCGCCGGCGAAGCCGACACGCCGGACAGGTCGCGGCCGGCAAGTTCCAGAGCCGCGGAGACGCCGCCATGCGCGCCGTCCGTGAACGGGTCGCGGCGGTCGTTGGCACGCGCACCGTCGGTAAACGCATCGCGGCGGTCATTGACGCGTGCGCCGTCGGTGAACGGGTCGCGCTTGCCGTTGTGCAGTGCGTAGCCGTACTTGTCGCCGGCGCTGGTGCTATCTTTCGGACCCGTTGCGTTGGCTTGCGTCGATGCCAGTACGCAGACACCGAAGGCGGCTGCGGAAACGAGGGTCGTGAAGAGCTTCTTGTTCATGATGCTGCTTGATTCCAGAATTTGGCGGCACTTTCCACTTAACGTGGAGCGGGATAGGCGGATCTGCGTCCCGCATGTCGTCTGTTTCGCCTTTTGATCTGCACCGGCGCGATGAGCAGCGCGGTACAGGTCCATAGTGTAGTCACGGCGAATCATTCCTGTGATGAATTAAACGTCTCGTCTTCAGTCGTTTTTTTCACAATCCACAACCAGGCGAAGTCCTTTGCCGCAACGGGGCCGGCGCCCGCCGGCGGCTCGCTGATCTTCTGTACGTTCACCACGTATATGCAGAAGTACCTGATGAACTCCGCGGGCATGTCCATCAGGACGGCAAGCACGGCGATGACCGGCTGCCTGTTCCTCTACATGTGCATGCAGCCGCTGTCCGGCGCCTTGTCGGACCGCATCGGCCGGCGCAGCAATATGCTGGCCTTCGGCGCGCTCGGCGTGGGACTTGCCTATGCCATCTCCAATGCGATCTTCGGCGGCTCGGCCGAATACGTGACGCTGGCCTTGAAATCGGCGGGGCACCAATCGTCCTTCTACTGGTACGTGACGGCAATGATGGCCCTGGCGTTCGTGGTCAGCTTGCGCCTGCCACGGGAAGCCAGGCACCTGCGCCACGAGGATTGAGGCGAGCGGCGGGAAGCGCTAGCCCTCGCACCCCCATGCCTGCAATTGTTCAGCAGTCGCGCCCGCGCCGCCGCAAACGATGACCAGCACATCCGTTGCCGCCATCACCGCCGCCGGCCGTTGCTCCAGGGCAGCCAATGCCGCGCCGCACGCCGGCTCCACGACGATGCGGTGCTCCGCCAGGAAGCGCAGGCATGCGCTGACCGCGGCCTTGTCCGAGACCACCTGGCTGACGATCGGATGCCGCGTGGACCACTCGACCGCCTTGTCGCAAGGGCGCTTCGCCCCCAACGAGGTCGCAATGCTGGTGACTGCCGGCAGTTCCACCGGCGCGCCTGCCGCCAGCGAGGCCGCGTAGGATTCGGCGCCAACGGTCTCGGCCGCAATGACCGGCACGTCGCCCCAGCCGTTCCGGTGCAGCCCGGCGAGCACGCCGCACAGCAAGCCGCCGCCACCCACCGACAACACCGCGGCGCCGGGCTTGATGCCGGTGGCAGCGACCTCGTCGATCATGGTCGCGTGGCCTTCCCAAAGCAGGGGATCGTCGAAGGGATGGATGAATGCGTAGTCCTGCTTCATCAACGAGAGCGCGTGATCGTTTGCCTCGCTCCATGCGCGTCCGTGAACGATCAGTTCGGCGCCTTCCATGCGGATGCGCTCGCGCGCCGCGGCGGATGTGCTTTCGGGCACGACGACAGTGACCGGCACGCCGAGAAGCCGCCCGCTATAGGCGACGGCAATGCCGGCATTACCGCCGGAAGAGCAGACGAAGTGCTTTGCCCCCCGCGCCTTGTGGACCCGGCAAGCATGGCCGATTCCCCTCGCCTTGAACGAGCCGGGGGGCTGAAGCGCTTCCATCTTGAACCACACCGACCGGCCCAGCCGCTGCGAATAGGACGTGGATCTCAGCAGCGGCGTGACGATATGCAGGTCAGGTTCGTGCGCTGCCCCGCCAGGGGCGCCCGGCAGTGCGTGGTCAGAATTGGACATGTGAAGCGTGTTGGTTCGGCAATGAGGGATGCTGCATGGTAGGAGCCGGACCGCCATGCGGTCAAATGCTTGCTGAATGCGGAAGCTATACTTTCAAGGCATAGGCCTGGCACCGTCATGGCGACGGGATTCGCCAGCGGCACGAGATCCCCGGAGCAAAGACAGCACGAATGCGCAACATCGAAACCCGGCACTTACGCTACTTCATCGCCGTCGCGGAGGAAGGCAGCATCATTGCGGCCTCCCGGGCCCTGAACATCACCCAGCCAGCCTTGTCGCGGCAGATCCAGGACCTGGAGGGCGCCATTGGCGTCCCTTTGTTCGAGCGGCATGCCATGGGGGTGCAGCTTACCGATGCCGGGGTGAGCTATCTGCAGGATGCGAAGCAATCCCTGCTGCAGCTGGAACAGGCGCGCGATCGCGCCCATCGCATTGCGCAGGGGCAGACCGGTTCGTTCAGGCTGGGCATCATGCCGAGCTACCTGGCTTCACCGGTCACGCTGTCGATTCTCGAACACTATCGGGAGCACAACCCGGAGATCCTGCTGTCGATCGAGCCTCTGCTGTCATTGCAACAGGCGCAGGCGCTCAGAAGCGAGGAGCTCGACGGCGGCATCATGGCCTGGCGCACGGCGGACGATGCCAGCCTGAGCGGCATCCGCTTGTACCGGGAGCACTTCGTGCTGGCGGTGCCGGCGCAAGCCTCGCCGCCCGCCAGGCGCCCGAGGCGGCTGGCCGATATCGCCGGCGAACGCTTTGTCTGGTTCAGCCGGGAAAAATCGAGCGCGCAGCACAGCCTGCTGATGGCGGCCTGCGCGAACGCGGGCTTTGCCCCGCACATCGTCCAGATCGGCACCGACACGCCGACCATCCTCGGGCTGGTGGCCGCGGGCATGGGATGCGCGCTGGTGCCAGCCAGTTCGCAGCTRCATGCGCCACCGGCTGTTGCCTTCATCGCGCTGGCCGACCTGACTGAGCGCGTCGATATCGAGTTCGTGTACTCGGCGGCGCGCCGCTCGCCGCGCGTCCAGCGCTTTATCGAGTCCGTGCGGCACGTCACCGGCAAGAAGGCGAAATCCGCACGCGGCAATGCCTAGTGGTGCTCGCTTGGGTGCTCGCCTGCCGCAGTGTGCTCCTCCACCTTGGGGCTGTTCTGCCATCCTCCGCCCAGCGCCAGGAAGAGGTTGATCTGGTTAATGGCGACCTGGCTGTCCGATGCCGCCAGCGCGGCATCGGCCCCGGCCAGTGTGCGGTCGGCATCGAGACTGGACAGATAGGGCACGCGGCCCGCCTGGTACAGCATCCGGTGCTGCCGCGCCACTTCATTGGCGTCGTCGCGCGCCACGCGCAAGGACTGGTTGCGCTCCAGTTCGCTGGTGTAGGCGCTGAGCGCCGTCTGGGTTTCCTGCAACGCCTTCAGCACCACGCCATCGAAGCGGGCCAGCGCGGCGTCAGCGCCGGCTTCCATGCCGTGGATGCGCGGGCGCACGCCGTTGGTGGGCAGGTTCCAGGTCAGTAGCGGGCCCATGCTCCAGCGGGCGGTCGGACCCGTGCCGAGGTCGCTGAGCAGGCCGCTCAGGCCGGCCGACGCGCCGATGCGGATGGAGGGGTAGAGATCGGCAGTGGCCACGCCAATCTTCGCCGTGGCGGAGGCCAGTTCGCGCTCCGCCTGCCGTACGTCCGGCCGGCGCTTGAGCAGCGTCGCACCGTCCCCTACCGGAATCGCCTGGCGCAGCCGCGGTTCCTCCTTGCACTCGGATTCGGCCTCGGGCAGTGCCGCCGGCGGCTTGCCCAGCATGACCGCGAGCCGGTACGCCGCGCTTTCCTTTTCCGCCCTGAAGCGTGGCAGTGCCGCGCGCAGGGTCTCGGCTTGCGCCCGGGCACGCAGCATGTCGGTGGGCTGGCCACGGCCGGCGGCCACCATCTTGCCGGCGATCTCCACGCCACGCGACTGCAAGGCAAGCTGGTGCTCCGCCACTTCCAGCTCATGCGTGGCGGCGCAGCCCTGCACATAGGCGCGCACGGTTTGCGCCACCACGCTGACCCGGGCCGCGTCCAGCGCGGCCTGGCTCGCCTCCGCGCTGGCCAGCGCGGCCTCGTCGGCGCGGGCCAGCTTGCCGAAGAAATCCACCAGGTAGGACACCGAGAAGCCGAAGTCGCCCAGATTGAAGACCGGTATCTTCTCTTTGATCAGGAAGCTCTCGCCGGCGATCTGCGCGCGCTCGGCCTTGGCTGACAACGCCGCTTGCGGCAGGTTCTCCGACTCGACCTCGTGGTAGATCGCAATGGCGCGCCGCAGGTTGGCGGCGGCAACGCGCAGGTCGGTATTGGCGGTCAGCGCCTGCCGGACCAGCTTGTCGAGCCTGGGGTCGTCATACAGGCGCCACCAGTCGTCCGGCACCGGCGCGACGGAGACGGCCGGGTTCGCCGTGCCAAGCAAGGGGCCGTTGGCCTCCGGCGCGCGCACGGCGGCTTGCTCGGGCACGTGGTAATCGGGGCCCACCGTGGTGCAGGCGAACAGCAGCGGCGCCAGCGTGGGCAGCAAGGCCAGGCGGAACTTGCTCATCGCGCGCCCTCCTCGTCACGCAGGACGGGAATGCCCTTGCGGGGCTCCGCCACGGACACCGTCGCCGTGCGGCCCGATACGAGCCGCACCCCGGATGGCACGTCGTCAAGCACGATGCGCACCGGCACCCGCTGCGCCAGCCGCACCCAGTTGAAAGTGGGGTTCACGTTCGGCAACAGGTTGGAGCCGTTGCTGCGGTCGCGGTCCTCGATGCCGGCGGCAATGCTCTGCACATGTCCGTGCAGGAGGGTGCGCTCGCCCATGATGCGCACCGTGACGGGGTTCCCGATGCGGATGCCGTGCAGCTTGGTCTCCTCGAAATACCCTTCGACGTGGAAGGAGTCCGTGTCGACCATCGACAGCACGGGCCGGCCCGTGGTGACGTAGTCGCCCAGCCGCGGCAGGCGGTCGTTGAGAAAGCCTTCCACCGGGCTGACCACGCTGGTGCGGGCAAGGTTGAGTTTCGCCAGGGCGACGGCGGCTTCGGCTTGCGCCAGCGCCGCTTCGCCCTGCTGCACCCTGGCCTGCCCTTCCTCCACCACTTCCGTGGCGACCACCYCGGACAGGTTGCGGTTGCGGGCGGCCTCCCGGCGCGCCTGCGCCAGCGTCGCGCGCTGCGCGGCTGCCGTCGCCATGGCTTGTTGCAGCGCCAGCTGATAGCGGTCCTGGTCGATCACGAACAGCACCTGCCCGCGCCGCACGCGCTGGTTGTCCTTGACCAGGATGTGCGTGACCAGCCCGGAAACATCGGGGGCAACCTGCACCACGTCGGCGCGCACGTGGCCATCGCGCGTCCATGGCGCGATGGTGTAGTAGTCCCACAGGTGCCGGACGACGAACAGGGCGGCAACCGTGGCAAGCACGGTCAGCAGTACGGGGCCCAACAAACGGAATTTGAGTTTCATGATTGCAGCGAGCGGGCCATGGCGACCACGCCACCCAGCACGATCAGGTAAAGGGCGAGATTGAACAGCGACCGGTGCCAGACCAGCCGGTAGAAACCCACGCGGGCGAGCACCGCGCGCATGCCGGCGGTGATGGCAAAGGTGAGCAGCATCAGCGCGAGCAGGCCCGGCACGAACACGCCGTAGATATCGATTTCCGCGCTCAGCATTTGTGTTCCGCCTGCAAGGGAAGCGGCAAGCCGGGCAAGGCATCCGCCGGCCGCGCCGTCGCCGGCTCCGCCGGATATAAGGTGACACGGAGGGCGATCAGCGCGGCGAGCGCATGGCGGGCGCTCTCGCCCAGGGCTCCCGCGCTGTCGGATTGCAGGGCGACCTCGCGAATCGCCTTGTCGATCCGCTCGGACAGCGCGTCCGGGGGCGCCATCGCATGCCCGGCTTTCAGCCGTGCGCGGAAATGCAGCGCAACCGCATTCAGCACCCTGGTCACGCCCCGGCGCGCGGCCGGGCGCAAGGCTGGCAGGTTGCGCTGCAGCGCCAGCGCGCCAAACCCGACCTGCAGTTCGGCAAAGCCATCCGACGACATCTTGTCGTCGCTGGCCGCGAGCCGGGGCACGAGCTGGCTGAGCCGGTCGAGCATGCGGCCACCCAGCTTTGCCTGCTCGCCGGGCTCGCGCCGGGTCGCGGCCTGCGCCAGGTCCTTCCAGCTGGCGCGGATCAGCCGGTGCGCGGCCACGCGGGCGCCGAACGGCCGCGTGGCCATGGCCCACAGCGGCGCGAACAGCATGCCGCCGATACTGGCAAGGCTGCTGTTGAAGGTACCAAGGAAATTCGTATCGTAGACACTCTGCACATTGGCGAAGGAGGCCGTATTGACCGACAGCAGCATGGCGATCAGGTTGAAGCCCGGCCGCGAGATCAGCATGCCGATGCCCATGTAGGGCACCGCCAGCATGCCCACCAGGGTTTCGAAGTTGTGCGCGTTCGGCACCACCAGGAACAGGTAGAAGGAAGAGACGGCGAAACAGAAACAGCTCCAGCGCAAAAAGGAATGCGCCACCGGCCGCGGCTCCTCGATGGTGGCAAAGAAGCAGCACGCGATCGACGCCACCGCGACCGACCCCGCCCCGTCCTCCCATCCCGAGACGATCCACAGCATCCCCGCGCAGAACACGGCGAGGCTGGTCGAGCACGCATAGAACAGCAGCATGGCGTGATCGTGGTGATGCGCCCGGTCCGCACGGTCGGCTCGGTGGCTACTGCGGCCGCGGTGCGCCGCCGCCGCGCCCGCCGCCTGGTCGCCGATGCCGCGCTGCAAGGCGTGGCAGTCTTCGCACACCTCCGCCAGCTTGCGCAGGTGATCGTTGGCGGTGGCGACCAGGCCGGCATGCCAGCCCGGCGCCTTCCCGTATCCGGCCCACGGCCCGGCCGCCGGCTCCAGCGCGGGCGGCGGGCCATCGAAGCCAGCGCGGATCCAGCCCGACATGTCGGCCATATGGCGTGCCAGGTGCTCCGGAATGCCGGCCGTGTGGCGCCGCAGGGCCTGCAGGACAGCCGCCAGCGAAGACAGCACAGGCAGCAGCATCGTCATCCGCTCGCGCAAGGCGCGCGCATGGCGCAGGGTGTCCGCGCTTTCCGTGTCGTAGGACAGCTGTGTGATCAACTGGTCCAGCGCGAGGATATCGGCGGCCAGCCGGTGGCGGCTGCCATGGCGCGTGGCATTGGCGTCCGGATCGGCGGACAACATGTCGGTTGCCCAGAGCGCCGCGTCCGCCAGCCAGGTGGCGGAGCGGGCGCGCAGCGCCGGTGCCACCTTTGCCGGAAAGACGATGGCGCCCACCATGCCGGCGCAGACGATGCCGATGACAATCTCCTCGATGCGCGCAACGGCAATGTCGAAGACCTGCGCGGGTTCGCTGACCGAGGGCAGCGCCACGATCGGCAGCGTGTAGGCCGCCAGCAGGAACACATAGCTGCGCGGCGTGCGTTGCAGCAGCGAGAGATAGAGCAAGGCGCCGGTCCAGAGTGCGATCGCYCCCATCAGCATGACGGGCGCGTTGACCAGCAAGGGCACCGTGACCACGGCGGCGGTCGCGCCCAGCAGCGTGCCCACCACGCGATAGGCCGCCTTGGAGCGGGTGGCGCCCGTCAGCGGATGCGACACGAAATAGACGGTTGCCATGGCCCAGTACGGGCGGGGCAAGCCCAGTGCCAGCGCGATATAAAGCGCCAGCATCGAAGCGGCGAATGCTTTCAGCGAAAAGAGCCACTGCCGTGCGCTCGGCCAGCTAGGCATGACGCGAACCTGTTGTTTTTTGGGGGGCGCTCGATGTATTCACGCCGGCGTGGCACGCTGGCGGACAGGGGCGATGAACCAGGACGATCGGGCCGGCCGGCTAGGTGTTCCGCCCAAGGCGGCGTGCAACGGGACGCAGGCGCATCGCACGGGGGGCGGCGATGGCGGTTGGGCGCGTTTGCGCACGGGCATTCATCTTGTCTTCCTTGGCTTCCAGATCCGGCGCCGGGTTCCTGCAACGGCAGCCCGGCGCCGCATAGAAAAGAAGTGTAGCCAACTGGCGGCCATTCCGAACATGATTTAAAATTGCCAATCATATTCGCTTTTTTCATGGCAAAGGAAGTCCCCCATGCCCATCGATATCCGTGCCCTGCGGTACTTTGTGGAAACCGTGCGCCTCAAGAGCTTCACCCAGGCGGCAACCTCCCTGTTCGTCACGCAGTCCACCATCAGCAAGATGGTGCGGCAGCTGGAAGACGAGATTGGCCAGCCGCTGCTGATCCGCGCGGGCAAGCAGGTCCAGTTGACCGACGTGGGGCGGGTGGTCTACGAACGCGGGCAGGAAGCGCTGGGCGTGGTGCACCGGCTCACGCTGGAAGTGGCCGACCTCTCCTCCCTGGGCCGTGGCCAGCTCACGGTAGGGATTCCGCCCATGGCCAACCTGTTCTTCTCGCCGGCCGTCAGCGCCTTCCGCCAGCGCTATCCCAACCTGGACCTGAACCTCGCCGAGCATGGCGGCCACATGGTGGAACAGCAAGTGGCGAGTGGGGAGCTTGAAGTCGGCGCAACGGTGTTGCCCAGGGATAGCGACCTTGCCCTGGCCACGCGCGAGTTCGCCAAGTATCCGATCTGGGTGGCGGGATCACGCAAGGCCAGCTGGGCCAAGAACAAGACCGTCACCCTGGCGGCGCTGCGCGACGAGCCCCTGCTGCTGCTGACAGAAGACTTCTCCCTGACCCGGAAGCTGCGGCAAGCCTTCCTCGAGGCCCGCATCGAACCGCGGGTCGTGGCGCAAAGCGGACACTGGGAATTCCTCGCCTCGATGGCGGCGGCCGGGCTGGGCACYACCTTCCTGCCGCAGCCGCTGCTGTCCAAGCTGCAGCTCGAGGACAAGCTGGCCGTGGCGCGGCTGACGGAGCCCACCATGGACTGGGCGCTGGCGCATATCTGGGCGCAGGGACGGTATCAGTCGCACGCGGCGCGGGCGTGGTTGTCGGTATGCGCGGAAGTTCTGGGGGCTTGAGGGTGGGTCTTGTGGGCAGGCGGGGAATGCTGACGCCGCCTTTCCCATGGGAGCGGGAATCAGGAATCGCCTCCGGCGACACATTTACTTCGAGAACGCCTCAAACACCAACTGCCGCAACCACTGGCTGGCCGGCTCCCGATTGTTCCGGGCATGCCAGAGCACGTTGATCACAATATCGGGAATCTTGACCGGGCACGCCGCCGCCTCCAGGCCAAAGGGCTTTAGCGTCCGCTCCGCATAGGCCTCCGGCACTACCGCAATCATGTCCGTCGTCTGCAGGATATGGCCCACCGCCACGAAGTGCGGCACCCGCAGGCGCACCTGCCGCGGCACCCCCGCGCGCTGGATCACTTCGTCCACCATGCTGTGGCCGGTCCCGGCCGCCACGATCGCCACATGCTCGGCGTTGCTGAACGAACCGATCGTCATGCCCTCGCGCGCCAGCGGATGGCCCTTCCTGAAAATGCAGACGTAACGCTGCCGGAACAGGCGCCGCTGGAAGAAACCGGCCTTGAGATCCGGCATGAAGCCGATCGCCAGGTCGACGCGCCCGCTTTCCATCTCCTCGCGCAAGTTGACCGTATGGTTGCGCACCGTGCTGATGGTCACGCCCGGCGCCACCTTCGACAGCCGCTTCATCAGGTCAGGCAGGAAATAGATCTCGCCGATATCCGTCATGGCGATGGTGAAGTTGCGCGTGCTCGATGCCGGCTCGAAGGCTGACTGCGCATTGAGCGTGTTGTGGATGGCACCAAGCGCATAGCCGATCGGCTCCGCGAGATTCTCCGCGAACGGCGTGGGCACCATGCCCCTGGATGTCCGCAGGAACAGTTCGTCGCCAAGCAGCTTGCGCAAGCGATTGAGCGCGTTGCTGATGGCGGGCTGGGAAATGCCCAGCGCCTCCGCCACCGCGGAAACGCGGCGCAGGCGAAGCAATTCGTTGAACACGACCAGCAGGTTCAGGTCGATTTCCCGCAGTTCCATTCCGCCTCCTTTATCACTCACAGTGATATGACGTATCACCTTCCTTCTATTTATTTATTTTACCTGCCGCGCCAATATGCGGACAACGACAGCAAGCATCGTTGGAGACAAAGCCCCATGGAAGTATCCATTCATCCGCTCGCGCGCACGCTCCACGTGCAGCCCGGCGACAACCTGCTGGACGTGCTGCGCGCCAACCAGGTTCCTATTTCATACAGCTGCATGGCGGGACGATGCGGCACCTGCCGCTGCAAGATGGTGGGCGGCCGCGCGCTGGTTGCCGGGCCGGAGGATTCCCGCGCGCCCATGGCGGCGGGGGATACGGTGCTGGCGTGCCAGACCACGCTGGTGGAAAGCTGCGCGATCGAGATTCCCGAACTCGACGAAGTCGTGGTGCACCCGGCAAAGATCCTCAAAGGCACGGTGACCGGCCTGGATGACCTCACACATGACATCAAGCGCGTTCGCGTGGGAATTCCGAAGCCGCTCGACTTCTCGCCCGGGCAGTACGCGACGCTGCAGTTCACGCCGCGCCATATCCGCCCCTACTCGATGGCGGTCGCCCATGGCGCCGATGAACTCGAGTTTCACATCCGGCTGGTGCCCGACGGGCGCGTCACGTCCTATGTGGCGTCGGAGTTGAAGGTCGGCGATGCCATCCGCGTCAGCGGTCCGCTGGGCACGGCCTACTTGCGGCGCAAGTGCGACGGCCCGGTAGTGTGCATTGCCGGCGGCACCGGCCTCGCCCCGATCCTGTCGATCCTGCGCGGCATGCTCGATGCCGGCATGCGCAATCCCGTGCATGTCTACTTTGGTGTCCGCACGCAGGCGGACGTGTATGGCCTGGAGTGGCTACGCGAACTGCAGGCGCGCCACGCCGCGCTGCACGTGCATGTAGTGGTGGCGGCAGCCGGCGACGGCGACGGCTTCCGGGGCGGCGTGGTGACCAAGGCGGTCGCTGACGACTGGGCACATATGGGCGGCTGGCGCGCCTATCTCGCCGGYGCCCCTGTCATGGTCGACGCCGCCTCCATCCTGCTCAGGCAGAGAGGCATCGATCCCGAGCACATCCACGCCGACGCATTCCATGCCAGCGGCGTCTGAGACATCCCGACAACAAACCACACGGAGACAAGCCATGCACGAACAGGCCATGTGCGAACAGGCTATTGCATTCAGGAAGAAGGAATGGAAGGACGAAGGCTCAAGCCGGATTCCGTTCTGGGCCTATACCGACGACGAAATCTACCGGCAGGAGCTGGAACGCTTCTTCTACTCGGGCCACTGGTGCTACATCGGGCTGGAAGCGGAAATCCCGAACCCGGGCGACTTCAAGCGCACGGCGGTCGGCGAGCGTTCGGTGATCGCCAGCCGTGCGGCGGACGGCGAGATCTATGTGGTGGAAAACGTCTGCGCGCACCGCGGCGTGCAGTTCTGCCGCGAGCGCTCCGGTAATCGCAAGGACTTCACCTGCCCCTATCACCAGTGGAACTACGACCTCAAGGGCAACCTTGTCGGCGTGCCGTTCCGGCGCGGCGTCAAGCTCGACGGCAAGGTCAATGGCGGCATGCCAGCCGACTTCGACCCGAAGGCGCACGGCCTGACCAAGCTCAAGGTCGCGCGGCGCAACGGCGTGATCTTCGCCTCGTTCGATCATGCGGTGCCCGAACTGGAGGACTATCTCGGCCCGGCCATCCTGGCCTACTTCGACAGGGTCTTCGATGGCCGCAAGCTGACTATCCTCGGCTACAGCCGCCAGCAGATTCCCGGCAACTGGAAGCTGATGCAGGAAAACATCAAGGATCCGTACCACCCCGGGCTGCTGCACACCTGGTTCGTGACGTTCGGGCTCTGGCGAGCCGACAACAAGTCGGAGCTCAGGATGGATGAGCACTTCCGCCACGCGGCGATGATCTCCACGCGCGGCCAGGGCGGCAAGGGCGAAGTGACCAGCGGCGTGTCCAGCTTCAAGGAGCAGATGAACCTGCACGACGACCGCTTCCTCGACGTGGTGAAGGAAGACTGGTGGGGCACGCCCACGGCGGTGATGATGACACTGTTCCCCAGCGTCATCATCCAGCAGCAGGTGAACTCGGTTTCCACCCGGCATATCCAGCCAGCCGGCCACGGCACGTTCAACTTCGTGTGGACGCACTTCGGCTTCGAGGACGACGATGCCGACATGACCCGGCGCCGGCTGCGCCAGGCGAACCTGTTCGGTCCGGCCGGCTTTGTCTCGGCCGACGACGGCGAAGTGATCGAGTTTTCCCAGCAGGGCTTCGAGCAGAAACCATTCCACCGGACGGTGGCGGAACTGGGAGGACGCGAGATCGGCGATACGGACCACATGGTGACCGAGACGCTGATTCGCGGCATGTACAACTACTGGCGGCGCGTGATGGAGGCTTGAGACATGCTCGACTTTGAAACCTACTCGCAAGTGCTGGCGCTGTATGCGGACTACGCCGCGGCGCTCGACAACAACGAATGGGGGAAGTGGCCGGACTTCTTCACCGAGGCGTGCGTCTACAAGCTGCAGCCGCGCGAGAACTACGATGGCGGCTTCCCGCTTGCCACACTTTCCTTCGAGAGCCGCGGCATGCTCAGGGACCGCATCTACGGTGCGACCGAGACCATCTTCCATGATCCGTACTATCAGCGGCATGTGGTCGGCATCCCGCGCATCCTGAAGGCCGATGCGGAGCGGATCGACGCCGAGGCCAGCTATGCGGTCTTTCGTACCAAGCCGGACGGGCTGTCCACCGTGTACAACGTGGGCCGCTATATCGATGTGATCCGGCGCACCGGGGAGGGCTTGAAGTTTGAGTCCCGGCTATGCGTTTTCGATAGCGAGATGATCGCCAATTCCATTATTTACCCGATTTGAGGTGTGCCATGCCGAAGCAATGGATTCAAGTGATGCCACTGGTCGCGATTCCCAAGGATGATGTCGTGGCGGTTAATGCTGGTGGCCGGGAGATCGCGCTTTATAGCGTGGGGGATGAGATTTACGCGACGGATAATGCTTGCAGTCATGGTAACGCGCGGCTGTGTGATGGGTTTCTCGATGGACACGAAATTGAATGTCCGTTGCATCAGGGGAGGTTCGATGTGCGCACCGGGCGGGCTATGTGTGAGCCGCTGACTGGTGATATTGAGGTGTTTGGGGTGAGGGTTGAGGGTGGGGGGGTGTTTGTGGAGATTTAGGGGGGCTTTATTTGAGCGATGTCGGCATCTTGCACCCAAAGGAATACGACATCCCCCTGCGGGGGACGCCGGTCACTTTTCTTTGCGTTCGGCAAAGAAAACTAACGAAAAGAAAGCCGACCCTGCCGGGGGCAGAGCAATCGCGAATGCGAGGTCCAGGGGATTCGTCGTACGGCCACAGTTCTGCTGGCTTCTGCCGGTACCGGCTTGAAAGGCCACGAACCTGCCAGTTTCCAGGATTCGTGGTGGAGCCCCCGGTAGCCGAATGCTTGCCCATTCGACCATCTGCCGTTACCGGCGCGAACCACCACGACACATCGCCCGCCAGTGGTTTCGTGGTGGGGCGGGCGCGGTGGTCAAGGCCTCGGGCTTATCAAAGCGGTGCCACCGCGCCCGCGACGAAATAGAAATTGTGCAGCACTGATAATAAGAAAATTCATCACGCATCGGGACTTGTCCGATTGATCTCGATGAGGCACTAGGCACAAATGGGGGGCGATTTGCGCACATAGCCCATCTTGAGGGAGATCGTATGCAGGAAGACATGCAGCCCATCGGCATTTGGGAGGCTCAACCATGATGCGAAGAATTGCCTGCGTTGGCGACGTACTGGAGCGCGGCGGGAAGATCCTGCCTTATGCAGGCCTAGCTTGTACCTTTGGCGACCCAGGCCACCAGGCCGCACTGATCGGAGGCCAGGCTTACTGCGAAACCTGCAAGAGCACCGGCACGATTGCTAAGTCCGGCGGGCCGCGCCGGATGCAGTTCATGGGCGAGATTGCCCTGGACGGCGATATTGTCCTGTGCCAGTGCCCCACGCCGCCGCGCATTGTTGCTCTGCTTGCCGGCGAAAAGTGGTTCGAAGATATGGGCGCGCGCGACGGGGCATCCGGGTTGCGTGGCTCCGGTAATCCGGGGTTCACAGCTACGGGAGCTCAAGCCTATGGCTGGCATCGGCGCACCGGAAAACATCACCGGGTCTGATTCGCGGGACGCACTGGCATCGCCGCGTTCAGGAACTATTGGAGGCGCGATGGCGAAACGGCTGGCAACGCCAGCGGCGGTCACATTGACCTGTGGAATGGGTCGCGGCTGACGATCAGCAGCACTCCCGGCGTCGTTTCAACAATCGGTCGCAGCTTGGGATGGGATGCGTTCTTTCCCGGCACCCATTATGGGTGGTCGGATCTCGGGCGATCAACGGAGATACTCTTTTGGGAAATCAAGTAGGCTGGCGGCGCTTCGTTGTGACGGCAGCATTTGCCGGCGTCGGCGTGGCCAGTGTAGTCGCATGTTCCGTCATTGATGCGTACCTCTGTGACGTGTTCCTGCGCCTGTGCACGCCGCGGCCTGGGGCATGCGTTGGAATAGACGTGTGCCCTGCTGATGTCCGGATGCTGTTTGGCTTGATCCTGCTGATACCCGTTCCACCGGTTCTGTTTGGGGTGCTGGGGTTCGTGCTCAGCACGCGCGTCGAGAGAACCGGCCTGCTAGCCGTGGCGTTGGTGGCGACAATTCTCACGCATTGGGCAGTAACATTCGCCGCCACTAGAATTGTTGCGCTGTAGCAGCTAGGTATTGCGTGACATGAAGAAAAGTAAGTGCGCCCTGCCGGGCGCACCCAAAAGAAAGCGATCCTTGCAGGAGGCTGGTGTATCGGCATCGGCATCCTTGCCCATTCGCCCATTCGCCCATTCGCCCATCTGCCGGTGCCGGTGCCAGTGCCGGTGCGCACCATCACAACACATCACGTCGTGATGGTTTTGTGGTTGGGCGGGCGCGGAGGTGAAGCCCTCGGGCTCATCAATCCGGTGCCACCGCGCCCACGACGAAACCGGTATCGCTTGCAACTTCGTGGCTGGTCACTCTGCGAGCGAAAGACGGCTTGAATCGAGAGATGCCCGCTGGTCCCTGGTGGGTGCACCCTCACTCCACGGCAATCGACGCGCTCTTGATCAGCGCCTGGCTCCTGCCCAGTTCGTCGCGGATGAGGCGGGCGGTCTCTTCGCCATTGCCGCTCTTCACGACAAAGCCCTGCGCGGCGAACAGTTCCTTGGCCTTGGGCGCCGCCAGCGCCTTGGCCATCGCCTGCTGTAGCCGCGCGGTGATGTCCCTGGGCAAGCCGGCGGGGCCGACCAGCGCGATCCAGGCGTCGTAGGCATAGTCCTTGACGCCGGACTCCGCCAGGGTCGGCACGCCGGGCAGGCTATCCAGCCGCGTCGGGGTGCTGACCGCCAGGGCTCTCAGCTTGCCGGCCTTGATCTGCGGCAAGGCGGATGGCGTGGCCAGGAAGGCGGCATTGATCTGTCCGCCAAGCACATCGGTCATCAGCGTATTCACTCCCTTGTAGGGCACGTGCAGCATATCGATGCCTGCCTTGGATTTCAGCAGTTCGCCGGCAAGGTGGAGCACGCTCCCTTTGCCAGAGGAACCGTAGCTCAGGCTGCCCGGATGGGCGCGCGCCGCGACGATCAGTTCCTGCGCTGTCTTGTACGGCGAGCCCGCACCCACCACCAGCACCAGCGGCGTCGTGCCGATCAGCGCCACGGCCGTGATGTCCTTTACGCTGTCGTAGGGAATATTGCGATACAAGCCGGGGTTGATGGCATGGTTGGACGACACCACCGCGAGCGTGTAGCCGTCGGCGGCGGCGGACACCAGTTGCCGCGTGCCGGGAATGCCGGCCGCCCCTGGAATGTTCTCCACGTAGAACGGCTGCCCGAGGTCCTGGCCCAGCCCCTCGGCCACCACGCGCGCGACCACGTCGGCGGTGGAGCCCGGCGAGTTCGGCACGATCAGGCGCACGGTCCTGGCGGGATATTTGTCGGCGGCGCGGGCGGCGGGCGTGCCGATGACCGGCAGTGCGGCTGCCGCGGACAGCATGGCAGTGGCGGCAAAAAACCGCCCCGCCGCGCGCAGGGCGCGCGAGGTGATGGGGAACATGTCTGTCTCCTGTGAATGCTGTGAATGGCGGCCGGGATCTGTCGCCCCGCTCAGGTGCCGCGATGCCCTCGCTGCCGCGGGGGCCTGGGGTGAATGACTACGAGGCAGGCCGGGCGGTACTGGCCTGCAATTGCCCAAAGGTGCTGATCTGCCCGGCCAGCGCGCTCGCGGCCACGGTGTAGGGGCTGGCGAGCCAGACCTGGCCCGGCCCCGAGCGACCGGGGAAGTTGCGATTGATGGCGCTGATGGTGACCTGCCCGCTGGTGGTGGAAGCGCCCGGCCCGCAGTTGGCGCATGAACCGCAGCCCGGCATGACCAGGGTGGCGCCGGCGGCGGCGAAGGTGTCCATGTAGCCGCGCGCTTCGCAGTAGTCCTTCACGCCGAGGGTGCCGAACTGCAGGAAGAGCCGAGTGCGCGGTGACACCTTGAGCCCATGCTCCAGGCCCCAGCGCAATACCTCGTGGTAGTAGTCGAAATCCTCGCGCTTGCCGGCGGTGCAGGACCCGCCGTAGGCGATGTCCACCGGCACCGGCTGGTCCAGGGTGTCCGCCGCGATGCCGTTGCCAGGATCGCCGGGGCGCGCAACCATGGGCGCGATGACGCCTGCGTCGATGCGGATCACGTCGCGGTACGTTGCGCCTGCATCGCTGCGCATCCAGTCCTCGACGGCGAAGTCGACGCCACGCCGTGCATTCAGGAAGGCCACGGTCTTGTCGTCGGGTTCGACGATGCCGGTAAAGCCGCCCAGCTCCGCCACCATATTGGTCAGCGTGGCGCGCTCGTCGATGGACAAGGCCCGTACCGTGCTGCCAGCATATTCGAACACCATGCCGATGGCACCGCCGGAGCGGATTGCGTCCATCTGCAGCAGGTAGAGCACGATGTCCTTGGCCGTCACGCCCTCGGCCAGTTCGCCCTCGACCTCCACGCGCAGCGTCTCCGGCACCTTGCAGCGCACGTAGCCGGTGACCCAGCTATTGGCGACATCGGTGGCGCCGGCGCCGAACGCCAGGCAGCCGAGCGCGCCGGAATGCGGCGTATGCGAATCGGTACCCACCACCACCTGCCCCGGCAACGCGTATTGCTCGGCCATCAGCGCATGGCAGATGCCTTCCGAACCCGGCGTTTCGCCCGGAAGCGCGTTATGCGAGCGCACCGGGTAGTCGTGCGCAAAACTGCTATGTCCCTGCATCAGGTTGGCCACACCGGGCAGCAGGCCGTCGCGCACATGCGGAAAGCTCTGGGCCGCCAGCACAAGGTGGTCCTGGAAGGCAATGATGTGGTCGGGCCGGTGCAACGCCGCCGGCTTGCCGAAGGCGCGATGCATCAGGTGCGCGCACATGCCGGTGAAATAGTCGTGCGAGAAACGCCAGTCCGCCATCACGAACACGCCCTGGCCGCGCTCAGCACTCGGCGTGCCAGGGAGCAGATGGCGGGCGATGATCTTTTCCACCAGGGTGCGCGGTGCGGCATCGCCCGTTGCCTCCGTGGCCTGCGCACCCTCGCCCGCCGCCGGCCAGTTCGCCGCGCGGCTATAGGCCAGCAGGCCACCGGCGCGGATCACCTGCCGGGTCAGCGCGTCGCGCCCGGTCAGGAACGCCTCGATGGGGATCGCTTCGCCCGCCAGCACCCGGTCGAGCACCGTGAAGTCCGTGGTGGTGAGGATGCCGATGTTGTCGCAGTTCTGCTGGTAGATGCGCTCGAAGCTCTCGGCAACGATCAGGCGGATGCCGGCCGACAACTCGGCCAGCGGACTGGACTCGCGCGAAGACCCCTTGCCGTAGCGCTTGCCCGCTACAGTGACCGCGAAGCCGCCGTTGCGGATCGCATCGCGGCCGATCGGCTGCTCGCCGCCGGCCTGAAAGCCCACATAAGGGAATTGCCCCAGGCGCTCGTCATAGGCGAGCATGATCGTGACAGGCGTGATCTCATCGGTGGAGATGTTGTCGCGCAGCGGGCCCGCTGCGGCCAGGGTCATCGGCCTGCCCTCAAGCTGGGCGCGCACGCAGGCGGGATCTTGCGACAGGTACAGCACGCGGCCGCTGAATCGAATGGTGTCTTCCATCATGGGGGTTCTCGTTCTGATGGCCCCACTATATGTTTTGGCGCCGGACGGGCAAAGTGCGGAGTCGGCATGGCAGCCGTCTCGGTTCGAGACGGCTGCCATGCCTTGCTATCGTTGCTATTGCCAATACCGCTATTGGCACCATTGGCGCTATTGCCGGCAGAGAAACCCCACCAATGCCGCGGCACTGGCCGAAAGCTGCTCGTGCGACTGGAACACCACCACCAGTTGCCGCGTGGCCCAGGCATCCGCCAGAGGCCGCGCCGCCACATCGAGCGTGTTCAGGTAAAGCTCGCCCACCTGGCGCGGCACGATGGCGATGCCCAGCCCGACATGCACCATGCGGCACAGCGCATCCAGGCTGGCCACCCGGATCTTGATCCTGAGCGCTGCGTTCAGGCGTGCAGCCTGATCCGACAACAGCCGGCTCAGTGCGCTCTCATCCCGCAGCGCAACAAACGTCTCGCCCAGCAAGTCCGCGAAGCGCACCGCCAGCGCCGAGGCCAGCGGATGGCCGCCCGGCACCAGTACGCATAGCTGGTCCTCCCGGTACGGCAGCGAGACGAACTGCTCGACGCCCGGGATGGCGTTGCAGATTCCAAAATCCGCACTGCGCTCGCCCACCATGCGCAGCACCTCGGGGCTATGCTGCTCCTCCAGCTCGATGCCAACATCGGGATACACCCGGCCAAAGGCCGCCAGGTCCTCCGGCAGGAACTGCACGATGGCGCCGAGATTGCATACCATCCGCACATTCCCGCGCGCACCCGAGGAAAAGCGCGACAATTCCGCCCCGAGCGCCTCGATATTGCCGATGATGGCCAATGCATGGCGCAGCACCGTCTCGCCCACTGGCGTGACCGTGATGCCGCGCGGATGCCGCTGGATCACCGGCAGGCCGATCATCGCCTCGATCTCGGCGATGCGGCGGCTGACCGCCGACGGTGCAATGAATTCACGCTCGGCGGCGCGGGCAATGTTCTGTTCCTGGCAGACGGCGACGAATAGCCGCAGCGAGGTCAGGTCGAGTTTTCTGAGCAGGTTGTCCATGGCTGCGATGCTACAACGATCAGGCATCGCGGACGATGCCGGACGACGATCGCGCGGCACGCCCGTGCGACGCTGGTTTGTGCTCCGCACAACGCGCTACTTCAATGTCGCCCGCAACGGGATGACACGGCCGTGATAAGCATTATTCAGCCCGCCCCGTTGCTGCCGCACTCCCGACGGCGCAGAATCCGCGCCCCGGCGTGCACTTCCACGCCTAGAATAAATGCTTGCATTGCCCCACAGATCACCAGCCCAGTCTTGCGTCGTAATCCGCGCCGGTGCCGTACTTCGTGCCCGCGCCCTCATGTACGGAGACCTAGATTGCCGCTGCGCCTCGCCTTCCGGTTCTTCCCGTCTCGTTCGCCCGGCTACCCAGGCCGGACGTGTCAGGCCGTGTATCTCGTCCGGACGCCGCCGCAGCGGCATCGGCGCATTCCCAAGGAAAATCCATGGCTAATTTCAGCCCTTCGCGCCGCACGTTCCTGAAGGCCAGCGTCGTGGCCGGGGTATCGGTGTATATCGCACCGATCGGCGGCAAGGCCTTCGCGGCCTTGTTCGAAGAAAAAATCCTGACCCCGGTCCAGTGGGACCCCAAGACCGGCGCCCCGAATTTCCGCATCGACGGCATGGCCAAGGTCACTGGCGACAAGGTCTTCGCCCGCGATATCCGTTCGCGTGACATGCCGCACTGGCCCAAGGCGCAATCGCATGCCTTCATCCTGCGCGCCACCAAGGCGGATCGCAGCTATGCGGGCTTCGACCTGGCGTTGCTGGGCGACGATCTCAAGCCCGACCGCGTAGTCACCGCCGCGGACCTGACGCGCGACGGCGTGGCCTTTCCCGCCTTCTATGGCGAGGACATGCTGCTGCCGGAAGGCAAGACGCCGGCCTATCTCGGTCATGCCGTGGCGATCCTGATCTATCACGATTTCGCCCGTTTCCGCTTTGCCAAGGACAAGCTCAAGTTCCACGACGAGATCATCCGCTACGGCGCCTCGACCGGCCCGCTGGAGCGCGATCCCTGGGGCACCTTCCGCTTCGTGCGGGTGGGCGGCGAGACGCCGTTCGACGATGATGTGTTTTCCAGCCTGAAGAATGCGCCGCTGTTCCCCAGCATGATGCGCAAGCACGAACCGGTCTGGCCCGACGGCAAGGACCACGGCCAGCTCGGCGAGCAGGGCATGTTCCACGCCGGCCAGATCCGCCAGCAACTGGACCAGCCGCCGGCTGACTGGCTGGTGYTGGAGCGCGAGTACAACACGCAGTCCGTCGATACCGCCGCGCTGGAACCAGACAACGCCAACTGCTGGTATGACGCCGGCACGCAGGCGCTGCACATGGTCGTGCCGACCCAGTCCCCCATCGAAGTCGGCGAAAGCGCGGCGGAGATGATGGCCAGGGCCAAGGGCGTGTTCCCGGTGAAGCAGGTGTTCGTCCATCCCTGCTACACCGTGGGCTATGGCTCCAAGGATCACTACAACTTCCCCTTCTATGGCCTGGTGACGGCGCTCTACGCCGACGGCAAGCCGGTGCGCCTGGCCAACGACCGCTACGAGCAGTTCCAGACCGCGATCAAGCGGCACGCCTTCAGGATGCGCTACCGCATCGCGGTGGACAAGAACACCGGCCTGTTCCAGTCCTTCCAGGGCGACTTCGAGGCCAATGGCGGCGGCCGCGCCAACTTCTCGCCCTCGGTGGCAATGGTGGGCGCCACCGCGGCGCAGTCGATCTATTACTTCCCGAAGAACGACCTGACCGCCGTGGCCATCGCCTCGCGCGCCATCGATGCCGGCTCGGCACGCGGCTACGGCACGCTGCAAAGCATGGCGGCCACCGAGATGATGGTCGACGAGTTCGCCGAGCAGCTCAAGCTCGACCCCATCGAGTTCCGCCTGAGGAACGCGCTGCGTTCGGGCATGAAGAATACGCAGGGCGCGATCCCCGCCGGCGCCATCCGCGTGGATGAAGTGCTGGAGGCGGCCAGGGCCCATCCGCTCTGGACCGGCCGCGCGAAGAAGAAGGCGGATTTCGAGGCGAGCCATCCCGGCCGGCGCTACGGCGTGGGCTTCGCCTGCGTGCAGAAGGACTTCGGCACCGGCGCGGAAGCCTCGTTCGCCAAGGTGGAGATGCGCGCCGACGGCACCATCGCCCTGCATCACTGCGGCGCCGAGATCGGCACCGGCATGTCGACCTCGCAGGCGGTGGCCGTGACGCGCTGGCTGGGCAAGCCAGCCACCGAAGTGCGCGTGGCGATCACCGACTGGCCCGACCTTCCCGTCACCGCCACCGGCGATCCTTACCTGATGAGCCAAGCCGACCAGGACAAGCTGTCGGCCAATCCGCGCTGGTCGCCGGCCTACGCCTCGCCTTCCAGCGCGACCAATTCAGCCTACTACTTCACCCACAGCACCCGCGAAGCCGCGCGCGTGGTCTTTATGCACGGCCTATGGCCCGCTGCCATGGCGATCTGGAGCCAGGGCGTCGGCGGCGGTCAGGCCGCCTCGCTGGTGGTGCGCGTGGAGGATGCGCGCTGGGTCAAGGGCAAGCTCACCGCCGGCGGCCTGCAGGCGCTGCCCTACGAACAACTGGCAAGGAAGGCGCACGAGCTGGGCCTGGTCACGGGCGCCACGGTGCACGTGTTCAATCGATGGCAATGGAGCGAGGCTGATTTTGAGGTCGACGGCACGGCTGCCCGGCTGCCCATCGACGGGCTCTCGGTACGCTACGGCGATGGCGCGGACGCCGCGCGCAAGGCGCGGATGACCACCAGCGGTGGCTACCAGGTGCTGGACCGCAAGAAGGTTTACATCGCCCCGACCCAGCGTAACAACGCGACCGTGACCTATTACAGCGCGGTGGCCACGCTGGTGGAGCTGTCGGTGGCCGAGGCCAGCGGCAAGGTGGATATCCTCAGCCACCACTCCATCATGGAATGCGGCTCGCAGTTGTCGCCGGAACTGGTGTCCGGGCAACTCCAGGGGGGCATCGCCATGGGCATCGGCCACGCGCTGCACGAGATCCTGCCGCTCTATGAGGACGGGCCCGGCAACGGCACCTGGAACTTCAACCGCTACCACTTGCCGCGCGCCAGCGACGTGGCGGTGTGGTCGCAAACCGGGATAGTCCTGCCGCCCGTGTCCGACACCGATCCGCCCAAGGGCATCGCCGAAGTGGTGATGATTCCGGTGGTGGGCGCCATCGTCAACGGCATCGCGCATGCCATCGGCCATCGCTTTACCGCCCTGCCGGTCAGCGCCGAAAAGATTCAGGAGGTCCTGGCATGAGCATCGCCACCCAACCGCTTTCCCTCAACATCAACGGCAAGGACGTTGGCCCCATCGACGTGCCGGAAGGCCTGATGATGATCGACTTCCTGCACGAGTACCTGGAACTCACCGGCTCGCGCCTGGGCTGCGGCCAGGGCATCTGCCACGCCTGCGTGGTGATCCTGGACAAAGCCGACGGCAGCAGCGAGGAAGTGCGCGCCTGCATCACCGGCGCGCACTACTTCCAGGGCAAGAAGGTGCGCACGGTGGAAGGCCACGCCAGGCGCAACGACAAGGGCGAGGTAGTGGAACTGTCGCCGGTGCAGCAGAAGTTCCTGGAGCACTTCAGCTTCCAGTGCGGCTACTGTACGCCGGGCTTCGTCAACGGCGCGACCATCCTGGTGGAGCGGCTGAAGCGCCAGCCGGTAGCGCGGGGCAAGGTCGACGAGACCATCGCCGCGGCGCTCGACGACCATATCTGCCGCTGCACCGGCTACGTGCGTTACTTCGAAGCCGTCAAGGACGTGGTGGTCAACACCCCGGGCCTGGTAAAGGAAGACAAGTGATGACGAGCCAGCCCGACTTCCTCCGGCACGCGCGCACCACGCTGGCGACAATGGCCGCGCTGGGCGCGGCCCTGCTGGCTGGCTGCGGCGACCACGCCGCCCCGATCGACACCGCCGCCGACCAGCAGCCCGCCACCAAGCTCTCTCCCGCCGACCAGATCGCACGCGGGCGCTACCTGGCGCGCGCCGCGGATTGCGCCGCCTGCCATACCAGCGCCCAGGGCGCGCCGTTTGCCGGCGGGGTGGAACTAGCCTCGCCATTTGGCACCTTTTACGGCACCAACATCACGCCGGACAAGGACCACGGCATCGGCAAGTGGAGCGCGGACGATTTCTACAAGGCGCTGCACGACGGGGTCGCGCCGGACAAGCATCTCTATCCGGCCATGCCTTACACCTCGTATCGCGGCCTGTCGCGTGGCGACACCGATGCGATGTACGCCTACCTGATGCAGCTGAAACCGGTTGCCGTGGCCAACAGGCCGCACGATCTCAGCTTCCCGTACAACATGCGCGTGACGCTGCCCGGCTGGAACCTGCTGTTCCTGAAGGACCAGCTGCCCGACGCCTCCACCGGCCAGACCCCGCCCTGGCAGCGCGGCCGCTACCTGTCCAATGCACTGGGCCACTGCGCCGAATGCCACACGCCGCGCGCCGCGTTCGGCCGCCTGGACGCGGCCAAGCCACTGGCCGGCGCCGCGCTCGGCCGCGTGGCCGCGCCGGACATCACGCCCGCCGGCCTGGCCGCGCGCGGCTGGACGGGCGCCGACCTGCAGACCTTCTTCGCCACCGGCATCGCGCCGCAAGGCTCGGCTTACGGCGAGATGTTCCCCGTGGTCCATCTCAGCAGCCAGTACCTGAACAAGGCCGACCTCGCCGCGATGTCGACCTACCTGCTGGGCGACCAGCCGCCGCAGCCCCAGCCGCTCAAGCCGGTCAGCGCGGACGCGGCCCTGCTCAAACCCGGCCGCCAGCATTACCTGGCCGTCTGCGCCGGCTGCCACGGCCGCGATGGCGAGGGCAAGCCGCACGTGGCGGTGGCGATGCTGGGCAACTCCACCGTGCGCAACGCCGACCCGCACAACCTGATCGTATCCATGCTCGACGGCATCGAAGCCCAGAAATTCCCCGGGCTGGAGAGCCTGCAGGACATGCCCGGCTTTGCGTCGCGCATGAGCGACGCGGAGCTTGCCGACCTGGCCAACTACCTGCGGGCGAGCTACGGCGGACAACCCGGCGATGTGAGCGCGGACAAGGTGAAGGCCCTGCGCGCGGAAGCGGGCAAGGGCCATTGAGGGAGAGCACCGGCGCGGACGTGCCGGCGCACTGCCCGGTTCACGGGACGTTGCACTCCGAAGGGTTGGGGCTCAGGAAGGCTGCCAGGCGCTCAGGCGCCGTCGAGGAAGGGGTTGCGCTGGCCCAGGCGCGTCCCGAGCGCATCGGGAGCCAGGCTCATGCTGGCGGCGTCCATTGCCGGGTTGGGGCTGCGGGCCAGCGTCGGGTCGACCGGTGCGGGCGCAACGCCCGGCTGAACCGGCTGTTCGGCACCTTGCGCATAAGGATCGCGCGCGGCCGGCAGCGTCGCCTGGGCCGACGGCGCTGCCGCCGGCGTGGCTTGCACAGGCTGCGCGGATGACACCGACTGGGCGGTTTGCATAGGTTGGGTGGATTGCATCGGCTGAGTCATCGGCATCGGCTGGGCCGGCTGAATGGGCTGGGCCTGCTGCGCGAACAGCGGGTAGGACGCGATCATCGCGCCAGCCATCAACAGGGATTTCGCCAGATGTTGCTTCATTCGTGTACCTCCAAAGAACGCCTTCAGGCATGGGAAGGACCACTGTAGCGCCGAGGTACCTGACATTTTGTTTGATTTTGCAACAGTCATTTACCAGCGTTGCCATCGACGCCAAGGCGCGTTATCTGCGCGCGCTCGATCGTTGTGCTGCCACCAGAGAGCGGGGACGACTGGCTAGTGTGCCGAGCACCCAAAGCTGTCAGGCGCTTCCTGATCCTCTGCACGGCTGACCGCATGGACGGCAGCTCTCCGTGGCGATGGCCCCTCACCTGCTCCCTAGACCAGCAACGCCCTCTTGTTTTCCAGAAACGCCCAATCGTCGGCATCCGGCAGCGGCCCGTCCCCAATTTTCACCACCGGCCACTTCTGCGCCAGCTTGTCATTGAGTTCAACGAAACCGAGTTCCTCCTCTGTCAGGTCATAGTCATTCTTGATGGCATTGACCGGGCATACCAGGGTGCAAATCGTGCAATTCAGGCAGACCGACGGGTCGATCACCATAAAGTTCGGCCCCTGATGGAACGCATGCACGGGACAGACTTCCGCGCAATCTCCATAGCGGCAGTTGATGCAAGCTTCAGTGACGACGCAAGCCATGGCGACTCCAATGACAAATCCCGGAGCACCACGCCCCGGGGATAGGACGCCGGCAATTTCAGGAGGTCTTGCGGAAGCCGGCCGTACCAAAGAAGACGTTCGGCTTGCGATAGACCGCGAACAGCAGGCAGCCCTCGTCGGAACGGGTTTCGTGCAATGAACCAGGCTGGCGCCAGACGAACTGGCCGGCGCGGCAGATCCCGTCGTGATCGTAGAACGATCCCTCGAGCACATAGCTTTGCTCGATCTCCGGATGCTTGTGGAATGGCAGCACCGCGCCTGGCTCCCACTTGAGGAGCACGGTCATTTCGCCGGCGGCGTCGTTGCGATACAGGACTTTCATCGAGATCTTCTCGAACTGGGAGGGCTCCCATTCGAGGGTATCTGGATCGACATAAACCGAACCGCCGGGGGTCGGCTCCAGTTTGCCCTTCAAACGCTCGCTGAAGTGTTGGTTCTCAATCACGGCAGTCTCCTCTGGACAGTTAGGTAAGTGCAAGCGCGCAAACACGATGCGTCGCACGGAAACTAATTTACTCAATAGTTTCCTTTTGGTCAACCCACCTTCAATGTGTTTTGATATTTATGCTTTATTAGTAACTTTAGTTTCCTTGTTTACCCTACATTGCTTGAAAATGTTTCCCAATTGACTACTATGAACGCGCAGTTCTCGCGAGATTGCGCCCCCGAAGCCAATGACAAGCAGCAAACAGGAGACAGGAGACACCGATGGATGCATACACAAACACGGAGGGCGCCGCAGGTTTGGTCGACACAGCGCACCGATCCAGCGGCAGGGACAGCATGAGCAAGGTGGTGACGGCCAGCGTCATCGGCACCATGGTCGAGTGGTACGACTTTTTGCTCTATGGCACAGCCGCCGCGCTGGTGTTCAACAAGCTGTTCTTTCCATCGCTAGACCCGTTGATGGGGACCATGGCCGCGCTGGGATCCTTTGCCGTTGGCTTTATCGCGCGCCCCCTGGGTGGTGTCGTATTCGGGCACTTCGGCGACAAGGTCGGCCGCAAGACCATGCTGATGACGACGATGTTCCTCATGGGCGGCGGCACGTTCGCCATCGGTTTGCTCCCCACCTATGGCCAGATTGGCATCTGGGCGCCGGTGCTGCTGATCTTGCTGCGCGTGATCCAGGGCATCGGCATCGGCGGGGAGTGGGGCGGCGCGGCGCTGATGGTGATCGAGCATGCGCCGCGAGACAAGCGCGGCTTTTATGGGAGCCTGGTGCAGATGGGATTCCCGCTGGGCATGCTTGCCTCTACCGGCATCTTTGCCTACCTGAGCAGGATGGCGGACGCCGACTTCCTGGCGTGGGGCTGGCGCGTCCCGTTCCTGCTGAGCGCCATTCTTGTCTTCCTGGGCTTTTATATCCGCTTGAAGGTCTCGGAATCGCCGGTCTTTGCCGCGGCGTCGCAGGACAAGGAGCCGCCGAAGATCCCCCTGCTCGAGGTGCTGACCAAGCACCGCCGCAACCTCGTCATCAGTATTGGATTGAAAGTCTGCGAAGTTGCCTGGGTCTATATCCTCACCGTGTTCGTCGTCGTGTACGGGACCACCGTACTGAAAATTCCCAAGACGGTCATTTTGGACGGCGTGCTGCTTGGTGCCGCGCTGGAACTGCTGACGATCCCGTTGTTCGGCCATCTGTCAGACCGCTGGGGCCGGCGCCCGCTGTATTTCCTGGGATCCCTTTTCACCATCGCGGCGGCCTATCCGCTATTCATGTGCATCCAGACCGGCAATCCCGCGATCATTGCGCTGGCCGTGGCAATTTGCATGAATCTGGGCCACGGCTCCATGTACGGTCCACAAGCCGCCCTGCTTCCCGAGCTGTTCGGCACCAAGGTACGCTACAGCGGGGCATCGCTGGGGTGCCAGGTGGCGGCGGGCATCGGGGGCGGCCTTGCGCCCATGCTGGCGACCGCCCTGCTGGCCAGGCAAGGACATTTCGTCGGCGTGGCCATCATGATTGCCGTGCTTGGCCTCGTTACCCTGATCGCTACCGCGGCCAGCACTGAAACCTATCGGGACAACCTCTACGAATCCTGACGGATGGCTGCTTGCGGTGGCGTCGCCTTCCTGGCGCAAGGGCAGCGCAAGCGGCGCCCAACCCCCCTGGGCAACAAACGCCACGCAACAAGGCTTACAATTCCAACCGGGAAACTTGCCCAAGTTTCCCATTCCCCTACCAGACGGGCGAACGGAACTTGCAAGCCATGACGGCAAAAACCCTCGATAAAACACTTCTCGCATCACGGCAGAAGCAAGCCGCTCAGGATGTGAGCACGGCGCCGACAGATGATGAAGAAGCCGTCTGCCTGCGCCTGCGCACGGCACGCATCGAGCATGGCCTTACGCTTGAAGCCCTTGCGGAGCTATCCGGATTCACAAAGGGCTATCTATCCAAGATCGAGAACGGGAAAAAGGCGCCGCCGATTGGCTCGCTGGCTCGCATCGCACGCGCCATGGGCATGGAACTGAGCTATTTCTTTGTCGACACGGATGCCGCGGACGCGGTCTCGCCCGAAAGTGCCGACACCCCCGTCTCCGTGGTACATCATTGGGAGCGCAAACCCGTGTTTCGCGGCGGCAGCGCCTACGGGTACGACTATGTGAGCCTGGCGCACAAGAAGCAGCGCAAGCACATGGACCCCTTCATGTTTACCTTCCCCTCCGAGATCAATCTCGACTTCTTCTTCGAGCATGCGGGAGAGGAATTCGTCTTTCTCCTGTCGGGGAAAGTCGAATTCGAGTTCAAAGTCAAAGGCAAGCTTCAACGCTGCATCCTGGAAGCTGGCGACAGCCTTTACTTCGAGTCCAGCACGCCGCATCGGGGCCGCGCCCTGGAGGGCGATGCACAGGCAGTGGTGGTTGTAATGGAGCCTGCCGAGCCAGACCTCAAGTGAGACGTAGCAAAACGGCAGGCTAGCGAAATGAGTAAGTTGCCCAAAAGGAAACAATGTCATAAGATTGGGAAACAACCCACTCGGAGACAACACCATGCGCATCGCGGTCGTTTTGTATGAACACATTGAGCCCATCGAACTCGCTGTCATCGGGACGCTATCGATGGCGAAACGCGTGACGGAGAAGCTCTCGTACTTCACCGTTTCAGAGCACGGCGGCATGGTCCGGTTGCAGAACGGGCTGCGCGTCGAAACCGACTACGCGTTCGCCGATGCGCCGCCGGCGGATGTCGTGATCGTGACCGGAGGCCCGGGCTGGCGCGAGCAGGTGCATAACAATGGCATGCTTTCGTTTATCCGCCGGCGTCACGCCAGCGGCGAGCGCGTGGCGAGCGTATGTACGGGCGCCATGATCCTCGGGGCCTCCGGCCTGCTCGAAGGCAAGACCGCCACGACAAAGTTTCCTGTCACAGGACCAGAGGAATGCCCGGGCACCACCCTGGCCAGACTATATCCGGACACGCAAGCCGTCCAGGCGCTGGTGGTCGATGAAGGCGATGTCATTACCGGCGGCGGCGTGACGCTCGGCATTGACCTGACGCTCTACCTCCTTGAGCGGTACCTCGGCTCCGAAGTGAGCCACGAGACGGCCCGCATCATGGAGTATGACGCGGCGCTGGACGCCAACCGGCGACGCCTGCGCACGCTCAGGCATGCTGCCTGACCAGTTGCTTCCTAGCGCGCAGCAGCCGTAGGAATGAGCACGGTCACGCTCAGCCCTTTACCCGCACCTGCATCCTCGTTGGCGTAATCCATTGCGACAGTGCTGCGCTTTGTTGGACCGATGCCGCCTGCGGTATAGTCCTCGCGTTCAATTTCGGTGGAGAGATAGCATGGCGGAGAAAAAGGTTCGGGTGTYGCATATCGGTGTTCCCGGCAACCTGAGTGTCTTGAAACTCAAATCGTATCTGCGGACGGCCTTTGCCAATGCGGCGCAAACGGAGAAAACGGAGAGTGAGGAGGAAATCCTGCTGATCAAGGTGCTTGTTCCCCGCCCGCTCGGCTTGCGTGCGGGGGAGAAGCTATTTGACAAGGTGCTGCAAGGCATCGTCGACAAGGACTCCCGTATTACCCGCGTCTCGGTTGAGTTCGTCGATGGCGAAGTTACGCAGCAGACCATTGACGCTAGCATGGCGAGGATCCAGAAGGAACTGGATGAGTTCGGGCACGTCTTGCACGAACGTTCAGAGGATGCGAGCGGGGATTGATCTAGGCCGCGGCGCATGGCAAGCGCAGCTTTCCATGCAACGCGCAAATCGCATCGACACACCAAATGAATCTTCCGCAGAGACTTCGCTATCGTCCTGGCGTTGCGCGCTGAGGCGGGCAAGGGGCACGGAGGGAGATCGCCGGCGACAGTGGGCGTCGGCGCTCCCCATGTCGCGGAATGGCGTCCCTTCCTACGCGCTCAATTCATAGTCGTCGACCCCGACCACGGTCCGAAGCGTATCGGCGTAGGCCTTGCGTAGATTGCGGGCTTCCCCGGTCCGATCGAACTGCCTGGCGGCTTCGGCAATCAGCCCGGGAAAGGCATTGCGTTGCGCCACGTCGCGGAATGCGAACACACGGCACTGCGTCCCGCTTTTGCCGCACGGATTGGCTTGGGTCAGGCAAAGCACCTCAAGGAAGGCACCATCGGCAAAAGCAACCTCGTCGATGGGCTCCACCACATTCCTCAAGTATTGCCGGTAGGCCAGTTCCTGGCCAGGCAACACCTCGAATCTAAATACGCGGATGCATCCTATATGCTGCGCGATCCAGTTTGAAATCATGGAATCTCTCAGAAATTGTGCCGCATGCCGATCTGGACAGTGCGAGCCGTTGGGTTACCCGGTCCGACAGTGCCCCCGGCGTACAAGCCACCGCCAAGGGAGTACTGTGACCCATTTTTATTGAGAATGCGCCCTGACGCGGCGAACAAGACCGTGCGCTTTGACAATGCGTAGTGGCCGCCGATGGCAATGAGATTGGTGTTTCTGTTGGCCACGCCTTGCGTACGGTCCTTGACCAGCACGAACTGGGCGATAAGCGTGGCCTGCGCACCGACGCCGTACTTCACGCCGAAGGGAAACATGTCGTAGACCTGCTCCGGCCCCTTTGTTGACGGCGTATTTGCCTGGCTATTCCAGTCGCGGTGCCAGCCGGTAAACAGCTTCGCCGGCCCCACCGTGTAGTTTCCCCCCATGCTGAAGGCCTGCAGCTTTCCCGTGTCGGTCGCGTTGCGCTGTGTCACGAAGCCGATGTTGAAGTCGGCGAGGTCGTTCTTCTGCCGCGTGGACACGCCCCACATCCGCCCGGCCCGCTGGTTCCCCGCGACCTCTCCTGGTGCGTACATCACGTAAGTGACACCCGGCCAGCGATCCGGGGACGTCCATAGGATGGAGTTGTCGACCCGCCCGAGCGTGGCACGCGCCACGCCGGCGGGAATAATGGCCGGAAGGCCGCCGGCCAGCCCTGCGTTGAACGCATCGATGTTCCAGAACATCCGGTTCTCGGGAGAGTACTGGCGACCGAACGTCAGCCGGCCCAGCTGCTCGCTGGAAAGACCCATGTATACCTGGCGCCCGAACAGCCTCCCGCCTTGCTGGGACATCCCGTCGTCTGCCCCGAAGCCGCTCTCCAGCCAGTAAACGGCGCTCAGGCCCGGCGAGATGCGCTCGACCCCCTTGATGCCGAAACGCGAACCCCAGTCGCTGCCGCTCTGCAGGCGTGTCAGCGTTCCCAGTCCTTGCTTCGAGATATCGAGTGCCATATCCACGACACCAAAGACCGCCGATTCGGCCTTTGCGTCCGAGGTGCAGACCGAGATGCTCAGCCCCGTCACAGCAGCCAATGTTGCGGCATTTGTCTTCATAGCTTTCAAACCGTTAAGCAATACGAGGGCCACACCCCCGCCTGGAACGAGGGAGGGAAGAATTGGAACGCTTGATTGAAGTGCTTGAGGCTTGAGGCTTGAGGTGCGCCGACGTGGCCTGCTGTACTACAAGCCGATGGCCGTCGGCCCCAGAATCCGTCGGTGCTTGAACGCCGGAATGGCTTCGCGGACGCTGCGCAAACGGTCTTGGCTCATCTCGCCGATGACAACGCCTTCGCCCTGGGGCAGGCTGGCAACCACGTCTCCCCATGGGTCGATCAACATGCTGTGGCCAAACGTCTGCCGCTGATTGGCGTGCGTCCCGCCTTGCGCCGCGGCCAGCACATAGCACTGGTTCTCGATCGCTCTCGCACGGAGCAGGATCTCCCAGTGCGCACGGCCAGTGGTTTGCGTGAATGCCGACGGCACGAGGATGAGGTCCACTTGCCGCATGGCCCGGTAGAGCTCCGGAAAGCGCAGGTCATAGCAAATGGATAGCCCCACGCAGCCGAACTCCGTCCGCGCCGTGACCATTTCGGTGCCCGCGACCATCGTCCGGCTCTCGTCAATGTCG
This sequence comes from Cupriavidus sp. 05N39, assembly GCF_056397325.1. NCBI lineage: Bacteria > Pseudomonadati > Pseudomonadota > Betaproteobacteria > Burkholderiales > Burkholderiaceae > Cupriavidus > Cupriavidus sp. 05N39. The sequence goes on along the minus strand of NZ_JBFTNE010000030.1, from coordinate 19,573 downwards.
CGGGTGCCATCCAGGTAACTGAACAGATGCAACTTGTCGTAGCGCGCCTTCACCTCTCCCGTGGGCCCGAACAACAATATCGTGTTGGTGACCTTTGGCGCTTGCGTGGTAGCCAGCGGGAGCGAGCCGCCCGCGATCCATACGCCGTGCTGCCTCGCCTTGGCGGCCAGGCAAGCCTGGATCGGCCCCTCGCCGAACGCCTCGGCAATCGCGAACTTGTCAGTCTCGTGAAGACCGATCTGGCAGAAGTACTCGGGCAGAAGGACAAACGTGGCACCGCCGTGCACGGCTTCATCGATCAGGTTTTCCGCGACGGCAAGGTTGTCCGGCAGGCTCGGAGAAGACACCATTTGAATGGCGGCGATTTTCATTTTCCGGCTCTCCGCTTCAGTCCATTTCCGCGTGTGAGGTGGTAACGATCTTGCGCCAGGTCAGGGCATCGCGCTGGATCGTCTCTGCAAATTTCGCGGGGCCATCGCCAACCGGCTCCGCAATCTGCCTGGCAAAGGCATCGCGCACCTCTGGCCGCGCGAGTACCTCCTTCACGCTCTGGCCGATCCTGGACACCACCTGGACCGGCGTTCCACTGGGGGCGCATATTCCTACCCACCCCGTAAAACTCAGCTCGCTCAGGCCCTGCTCGGCCAGCGTGGGCACCGCGGGAAGCTGCGGCAGGCGCTTGGCCGTCCCTGTCGCCAGGCCCTTCACGCGGCCGGATTCAACGAAAGGCAACGCGGAGATGACGCTATCCATCATCAAGCTGACGCGACCGGCGGTAAGGTCCGTATATGCGGGCGTCGAGCCTTTGTAAGGCACATGCTGCATGTCCAGGTGGTTCCGCATTTTCATGGCCACTCCGGCAAGATGCGGCGTCGTCCCGTTGCCGCCAGATGCGAAGTTGTACTTGCCGGGCTCGCGCTTGGCCAGGTTGATGAATTCCTTGAGGGTGTTGGCGGGAATTTGGGGGGCTGCCACCCAGATGGTCGGCGTATTGACGATGTGGCTCACCGGGACCAGGTCCTTGATCCCATAGGACAGCTTTGGGTATAGCGCCGTGGCGACCGCCAGGTTCCCGGTAGAGCAAAGCAGCAAGGTGTAGCCATCCGGCGGCGCCTTGGCGACGAATCCCGCGCCGATCGTGCCACCGGCGCCGGGCCGGTTGTCGATAACAAGGGACTGCCCGAGCGCCGTGCTCATCGCGGCGGAGATCAGGCGCGCGACCAAGTCGTTCCCTCCTCCCGCGGGAAATGGCACAACCAGCGTCACGGGCTTGGCCGGCCAGTCGGCCGACACAGCAAGGGTTGGTACCGCGCAGCACAGTGAAGCGAGACTGGCGGCGGCGAGGCAGAACAATTTGGGCATGCGGCATCTCGGTGGCATGAGTGTGATGAAGCAACACACTTGACGAGCGAGATCGTGCCGTAAGCCGCGGCGCTGGTAAAACAAATAAAAATTACGCTCAGACAAGGAAATTTTGACTTCCTCCCTCCTGTCAGCCGATTCCTAAGAGATCCACGCCATGTTGGCGAAGGTATCGACGACGGCCTGCTTGACAGCGGCCACCGCCGGATCGCGAAGGACGTCCATCCGCCACGCCAGTTCAATGGGATCGCGGGGCAAGGCGACCGGGCACGGCAGTACCTGGAAGCCGCCCAGGCCAGCCAGGGCGTGCGCGGCATGCGCAGGCAGCGTCGCGATGGTGTCGTTCCCGCGGAGCAGGAACGGCACGGCTGCGAAGTGGGTGGTCGAAACCTCCACCCGCCGCTTCAGGCCAAGCGCGGCAAGGGCCTCGTCGACAATGCCCACAAAGCCGCCGGAGGAGATCAGGATATGCTTCCTACGCACGTATTCCTCAAGCGTCAAGCCACGCGCTGGCGCGCCAATGGCAGGCACCAGGCAGGCATAGCCCCCCATCCCGAGTACATGCTTCGCCACGGCCCGCGATGCCAGTCCCCCCGCTGCCACGATGAGGTCCACGGAGCGATCCACCAGCATTTCCACGGCCTTCTGACTGTGTGTCTGCCGAAACAGCAAGCGGATGCCGGGCGCCATTTCCGCCAGGCGGTCGACGAGACGGCGCCCCATGGCGATCTCGTAGTCATCCGAAAGCCCGATGGAGATCGTCCTTTCGTGAAAGACGTTGCCGCCCGGCGCCACCATCGAAAGGCTCTTGCGGCAGTGGTTCAGCGCTTCACTGACCACGGGCTTCAGTTCCTGCGCGCGCGCCGTGGGGCGCATGCCACGCCCGGCTCTCTCGAACAGCGGGTCGCCATAGACGCGGCGCAGGCGGCCGATCGCCGCGCTCACCGCGGACTGCGTCAGGCCCAAGCGGATCGCGGCTCGGCTGGCGCCGCCCTCCTCGTAGAGCGCCTCGAAGACCTTCAGCAGGTTGAGGTCCATCGCCTCAATATCTATGGCATTCATATCAGATACATCCCAATCCACCTTGATTCATGATGGCGTGGGCGTGAACATAGCGCAACCCTCTTCCCGGAGCCACACCTCATGCCCGCTTCCATCGTCGCCGCCCTCCAGATTGGTTCCTCCCCCTCGGGAAAGGCCGAAACCCTGGCCAGGATCCTGGCGTTCGAGGACAAGATCCTCTCATCCTGCGCAAGCGTCGTCGTCATGCCGGAGGCACTCCTGGGCGGATATCCCAAAGGCGAGATCTTCGGTACGCGGCTGGGTTATCGCCTGCCCGAGGGCCGCGACGCATTCGCCAACTACTTCGAGAACGCCATCGACGTACCCGGCCCCGAAACGCAAGCGCTGGCGGCGCTGTCCACGCGCACGGGCGCGAGCCTCGTGGTGGGGGTCATTGAACGAGACGGCAATACGCTGTACTGTACGGCGCTGTTCTTCGATCCCGCCGCTGGTCTCGCCGCGAAGCACCGCAAGTTGATGCCGACGGGCACGGAGCGCCTCATCTGGGGCCAGGGAGACGGCTCGACGTTGCCTGCCCTGCAGACATCCGCCGGGCGCGTGGGCGCTGCGATCTGCTGGGAGAACCACATGCCCCTGCTACGCACGGCGATGTATGCCAAGGGCGTGGAGATCTGGTGCGCACCGACCGTGGACGAGCGCGATATCTGGCAGGCGTCGATGCGCCACATTGCCCATGAGGGCCGCTGCTTTGTCATCAGCGCCTGCCAGGTCCAGGCCTCGCCGCGGCAACTCGGCATCGACGTACCGCATTGGGAAGCGGATCGCCCGCTGATCCGCGGCGGCAGCGTGGTCATTGGACCGATGGGCGACATCATCGCCGGGCCTTTGCTGAATGCGGAAGGCCTAGTAGCCGCCGAGATCGATACCGACGAGTTGGTGCGCGCACGCTACGACTTTGACGTAGTCGGCCATTATTCTCGCCCGGATGTCTTTTCGATGACGGTTGACGAACGGCCGAAGACATCGGTCAACTTCCAGACCTGAGGCGGACAGGCGGGGGAGCCCGAGCCGTAAGCCATGCGCAGGATGCCAGCCCATGAACCTTCGATTTCTTGAAACATTCGTCTGGGCGGCCCGGCTGCGCAGGATGACCCTGGTTGCGCAGCGGCTTCACGCCACCGATGCCACCATCTCCGCGCGCATCGCCGCGTTCGAAGCAGAGCTGGGCGTAAAGGTTTTTGTCCGGGAAAAGGGAAAGCAACTGTGCCTCACCCCGGAGGGCGCCGAGATGCTGGCGCCGGCGGAGGAGCTGCTTGCCCTTGCGGACGCGTTCACCCAGCGGTTTGCCGCARAGGATGCAATGCCCAGCCAGATCACCATCGGCATGAGCGGCACGGTCGCCGGGGCAATACTCGAGCCGCTGGTTGACGTGCTTTATGCCAGATGGCCTGACGTCAATATCCATCTGCCTTCTCTCACCAGCACCGACATTCGGCACAAGCTACTAAGCGGCGCGCTCGATATTGGCCTTCTCCTCGGCAGTGTCAACGAACCGAACGTGGACAACCTGAAGCTGCTGGAGCTTGACTACGCCTGGGTCGCGAGCCCCCGCCTGATTCCCGGCAACGTATCGCCGTCGGTCGAGGCGCTAAAACAGCAGATGTTGCTCTCGTATCCAGTCGATTCGGACCTCTTCGCCTCGGTTGCCACCTACTTTGACACGCCGCATCTGGCCGGCTTCAAGCTGAACGTTCTCAGCTCCTTGTCCGTGATGTTGCGCCTCGCCTGTGCTGGCGTTGGATACGCGGTGCTGCCCGTTGACCTCATCCGCAACGAGCTCGATACAGGAACGCTAAGATTTCTCGGGCTCTCCCGGCCGTTCCCGACGCAGACATACTTCGCTTCCTTCATCGATCTGCCGTCGACCCCCTTGCGCCGTATCATCGCCGAGTGCATCCGCGATATTGCGCGGCTACCGTCGCGGGCGAACGCGTGATGCATGTTGCGCACGCCGATGCACAAGGAGGGCAGGCACCATCGGCACACGCGCCAGGGCAACCGGCCCAGGTTTTCAACAAGAAACATAATTCTCATGCCTTCGGGAAAGACCCGGATGGCTAGCAAACCCACCTTGTCAAGGCACAGTCATGCGTTCTCAAAAGCCCGCTTCATCGTCCTCCCCCGCCCTCGGCCTGCGCACCCTCGCCGTGCACGCCGGACAACATCCGGATGTGTCGACCGGCGCCATCGCGCCGCCCATCGCTGCCACCTCGTCGTTTGCCTACGACGATTTCGACGCGGGCGCGCGGCGCTTCTCCGGGGAGCAGCCGGGCTTTCTCTACAGCCGTTTCGCCAACCCGACCGTGCAGACCTTCGAGGCCAAGATGGCTGCGCTGGAAGGCGGCGAAGGCGCGGTGGCGTTTGCCAGCGGCMCGGCTGCCATCACATCGACGCTGCTCGGGCTGCTCTCGGCGGGCGACGAGGCCATCTACGTCGGCACGCTCTACGGCGGCACCGACGGGATCATGCGCAACCTGCTGCCCCGCCTTGGCATCCAGACCTTTGCCGTGCCCGACCTGGCGAGCGTGCAAGCCCGCCTGAGCGAGCGTACCCGGCTGATCTACGTGGAAACGCCGGCCAATCCCGTCATGGGCATCATCGACCTGGAGGAAACGGCCCGTATCGCGCGGGCGGCGGGCATCCTCAGCGTGGCCGACAACACCTTCGCCACGCCTTGCCTGACCCGGCCGCTGGCGCTCGGCATCGACGTAGCCGTGCATTCGGCCACCAAGTACATCGGCGGCCACGGCGATGCCACGGGCGGCGTCGCTGTCGCCCGCGGCGAGCTGATCCAGCGCATCCGCCCGACCGGCATGAAAGACCTGGGCGGTTGCCTGAGCCCGCATGAGGCCGCCATGCTCATCCGGGGGCTGAAGACGCTGCCGCTGCGGATCGAGGCAGCCTGCGACAACGCACAGCAGATCGCACAGATGCTGCATGGCCATGCCGCGGTCGAGCGCGTCTACTATCCGGGCCTGCCCTCTCACCCCGGCCACGAGATCGCGCGTGGCCAGATGCGGCTGTTCGGCGGCATCCTGTCGCTGGAACTGCGTGGCGGCCGGGCAGCGGCACGGCGATTCCTGGACCGGCTGACACTGGTCACGCAGGCGGTCTCCGTGGGCGATGCCGACTCGCTCGCCTGCCATCCCGCCTCCACCACGCATAGCGCTGTCGCGGAGGATATACGCTTGCAGAACGGCGTCACGGACGGGCTGGTCCGCCTCAGTGCCGGCATCGAGGATGCACCGGACCTGCTGGCGGATATTGCGCAGGCGCTTGCTTAACGCACCCAGGGCCCATCGGACTCCATGCGCACGCCATAGTGCTCCAGCCCCCGCGCGTGCAGCTCCGGCGAGATCGCGCGCAGCGCGGCAATTGCCACGTGGTACCGGTCGATCTCGAAGAAGCGCCGCAGCGCCGCGCGCGTATCGCTGCGCCCGAAGCCATCCGTGCCCAGGGCGGTGAACGGCGCGGGCAGGTATGACGCGATAAGCTGCGCATAGGCCCGCACGTAATCGGTCGCGGCAATGACCGGGGTTGCGCCCGGCAGGCAGCGCTGCAAATGGCTTTCCGTTTCGCCACCGCTGGCGAACAGGCTGGCGCGCTCGCATTCGCGGGCGTCCCTGGCCAGTTCGGAGAAGCTGGTCACGCTCCAGATCTCTGACTTGATATCCCAGTCGCTCGCCAGCAGGTCCGCGGCGGCGATGACTTCGCGCAGGATGGCGCCCGAGCCGAGCAGCCTCACGCTGGTGGCGGCGCCTTCGGGTCCGCGCGTGCCGTAAAGGTACATGCCCTTGATCACGTCGTCATGCGCGTCCTCGCGTAACGGCGCCTGCACGTAGTTCTCGTTGTTGACGGTCAGGTAGTAGAACTCGTCGCGCTGTTCTTCCAGCATGCTGCGCGCGCCGTGATGGATGATGACCGCAGCCTCGCTGGCGAAGGCCGGATCGTAGGCGCGGCAGTTCGGCACCGTGGCCGCAATCAGCTGGCTGGTGCCGTCCTGGTGCTGCAGGCCTTCGCCGGCAAGGGTGGTACGCCCGGCCGTGGCGCCGATCAGGAAGCCCCGCGCGCGCTGGTCCGCCGCCGCCCAGATCAGGTCGCCGACGCGCTGGAAGCCAAACATCGAGTAATAGATGTAGAACGGCAGCATGGCCACGCCGCTCACGCTGTATGACGTGGCCGCGGCCGTCCACGAGGCCAGCGCCCCGGCTTCGGTAATGCCCTCTTCCAGCAACTGCCCTTGCTGGCTTTCCTTGTAGTACAGCATCGAACCGGCATCCTCCGGCTCGTAGAGCTGGCCCATGGGCGAGTAGATGCCGATCTGCCGGAACAGGTTGGCCATGCCAAAGGTGCGCGCCTCGTCCGCCACGATAGGCACCACCCGCGGGCCGACGGTCTTGTCCTTGATCAGGTTGGTGAACAGCCGGACCACGCCGGTGGTGGTGGAGACCGCGCGGTCGTCCGGCTCCATGGCGAAGCGGCCGTACTGCATCAGTTCCGGCATGCGCAGCGCGGGCGCGGTTCGCGCACGCGCCGGCAGGTAACCGCCCAGCGCCTGGCGGCGCGCGCGGAGGTAGGCCATCTCGGGACTGTCCTCGGCCGGCTTGCAGAAACGCAGCGCCGCCACGGCATCGTCGTCCAGCGGCAGCGCAAAGCGGTCGCGGAAGGCCAGCAGCGCGTCGATGTCCAGCTTCTTCTGCTGGTGCGCCGTCATGCGGGATTCGCCCGCCTCGCCCATGCCGTAGCCCTTCTTGGTCTTGGCGAGGATCACCGTCGGCCGGTCCTTGTGTTCCTGCGCGGCGCGGAATGCGGCATACAGYTTGCGGAAATCGTGCCCGCCCCGGCGCAGCGCATCGATATCCGCGCTGCTCATGCTGGCGGCCAGCGCTTTCAGTYCGGGGTCGCGGTTGAAGAAGTGCGCGAGGTTGTAATCGCCATCCTTGGCGCCAAGGTTCTGGTATTCGCCATCCACCATCGCGGCGAAGCGCCGCAGCAGCGCGTGGCTGGTATCCCGGGCGAACAGGGCATCCCACTCGGAACCCCAGACCACCTTGACCACGTTCCAGCCGGCGCCGCTGAACAGCGCTTCCAGCTCATTGATCACCTGCCCGTTGCCGCGCACCGGGCCATCCAGGCGCTGCAGGTTGCAGTTGATCACGAAGGTCAGGTTGTCCAGCTTCTCGCGCGCGGCGAGCGAGAGCGCGGCGAGCGATTCCGGCTCATCCATTTCGCCGTCGCCGAACACGCCCCAGACGCGGCGCGCCRCGGTGTCGGCAATGCCGCGATGGCCGAGGTAGCGCAGGAAGCGCGCCTGGTAGATGGCGCTGATCGGGCCAATGCCCATCGAGCCGGTCGGGAACTGCCAGAAATCCGGCATCAGCCAGGGGTGCGGATAGGAGGAGAGTCCACCGCCGCCTGTTTCCTGCCGGTAGCTGGCGAGCTGGGCTTCGGACAGCCGTCCTTCGAGGAAGGCGCGCGCATAGACACCCGGCGCGGAATGCGGCTGGAAGTAGACCAGGTCGCCCTTGCGCTCGCCCTCGTCCGCGCGGAAGAAGTGATTGAAGCCCACCTCGAAGATCTCGGCGGCGGAAGCATAGCTGGCCAGGTGGCCGCCAAGCTCCCCATAGGCCTTGTTGGCGCGGACCACCATGGCCAGCGCATTCCAGCGGATGATCGACGTCAGTTTTTGCTCGAGCGCCAGGTCGCCGGGATAGCGTTGCTGTTCGCCCACGCCAATCGTGTTCTGGTAGGCCGAGTACGGATTCGCCCTTGGCCCCAGGCCGAGATGGCTCGCATGCTCGGCAAGGCGTTCCAGCAGGAAGCGCGCGCGCGGGGCACCGCTGGCGCGGAAGACGCCGGCCAGGGCGTCGAGCCATTCGCGGGTCTCTTCGTGGTCGGGGTCGTGGCTTTGGCCTGAGGCAATCTCGATGGCGGCGGGCTTTTGCAGGGCACTCATTGCGGTCTCCGTGGGCTTCGTTCTTCTGTATCCGGCGACAGCGTCAAGGATGCCGCGAATCGAGGAATTCATTGTAGGGAGGAGGCCGCGGCAGAAGCTGCCGAATTGGCAAGCGACACCGGCCACTGGCAGCGTAGCGTGCTGCGGCTGGGCCGCTGGCAGCGCAACGTGCTGCGGGGACAGGCGCGCTGGCTGCAAGTGGCGGCGGATGGGCTTGGCGTATCGCGGCCTCAGGCTACGACAGGTGCATCGGCCGGGAGGAAGACGGATGCAGCGACGCCAAAACGGGCAGCGAGGGCCCGAATCTGGCGCACGTTGAGTTCGCGGCGCCCTTTCAGGATTTCCGAAACCACGCCCTGGCTACCGATTTCGGGGACTTGTGCCTGCGTAAGGTGGTGCTGCTCCATCAGAAATCGCAAGGCATCCACGCCGCTTACGGCAGGAAATGCGTAGTGTGCCTGGTCGTAGTCTGCAATCAACTCACCGAGCGTCGCGACCAGATCCGCCAGAGGATGCGATTCGTCTGCCGCGCCCGCATCGAGCAGTGCGTTCATGACGTTGACGGCCTCGTGATAATCACGTTCAGTCCGGATGGGGTGCAGGGGTACGACTTCGGACAAAGCGCGGAAGTGAGCGGTCAGTGCAGCCACGTTCAAGAGGGCTTCCATTTGTCGTACTCCTTGTGAGTCAGGACTTCGCGCACGTAGAGCATCTGGCGGTCGAAGTGAATCGCGGTGATGAGATGGTATTTGTTGCCACCAAAGTCGAAGACGTAGAAATTTCCCACACGATCGGTAGCATCAAAGGTTGCCTTCAAGTGGGCATAGCTGCCGAAGCTGGTGGCCTCGACCAGTTTGCGCCAAGCCTGTAAGGGTACTTTGGCATCCGGATATCGGGCCGCGAAATCCACCAGGGTTTTGTTAGAGATCACGCGCATGACGGCAGTGTATCTCAAATTGAGATTACCCGCGCAAGGGCCAGTATTACCGCCGGCTAGCCTTAGCCAGCAGGACGGCTGTGGCTGAACGCCACCACCAGGTCGGCCGAGTCATCCTGGACCGTGCCATCGGCATGTATCAAGCACCACTCATGCTCGATAGGCATTCTCAGACGCTTGCCCGCGCCTGAGCCACCGCAGCGCAGACTTGGCCCTGATCACGCCCACGCCATCCTCAATGTCGATGTTGGCGCCATAGCGTCGAATCGTCTGCCTTTATACTGCGGCATGGCCTACGATCTCACCGACAAACTCGTCATCGGCATCTCGTCCCGAGCGCTATTCGACCTCGAGCACGAGAACGGTATCTATCAATCCGAAGGCGTGGCTTCCTACTCCGCCTACCAGCGCCAGCATGAGGACGAGCCCCTGCTGCCGGGCACGGCCTTCCCGCTGGTGCAGGCGCTGCTCGAACTCAATCACCTGATCCCGGACCGCAGGCTGGTCGAGGTGGTGGTGATCTCACGCAATTCGCCCGACACCGGGCTGCGCGCGTTCAACGCCATCGAGACGCATCGGCTGGACATCACCCGCGCGGCCTTCACCGGCGGCGAGCCGATCTCTCGATACCTGCAAGCCTTCAAGGTAGACCTGTTCCTCTCGCGCGAAGCCTCCGACGTACAGGCCGCCATCGACGGTGGCGTGGCCGCGGCCCAGCTTTACGCCGCGCCCGCCGACTATCACGCCCCCGCCGGCCAGATCCGCATCGCCTTCGACGGCGACGCCGTGCTGTTCTCGCCCGAGTCCGAGCAGATTTTCAAGCAGAAAGGGCTGGAGGCCTTTACCCGGCATGAGCAGAAACACCGCCACAAGGCCATGGCCGAAGGGCCGTTCGCCAAGCTGCTGCTCCGGCTGGCGGAGATCCAGTCGCATTTCGAGCCGGGACAGTGCCCGGTGCGCATCGCCATCGTGACTGCGCGCAACAGCCCGGCGCACACGCGGGTGGTGCATACCTTGCGGGCGTGGAACGTCAGCATCGACGAGGCGTTCTTCCTGGGCGGGCTGCCCAAGGACCAGGTCCTGCAGGCCTTCGGCGCGCATATGTTCTTCGATGACCAGGAGGGACATGTGGAACTGGCTTCGGCGGTGGTGCCGTCGGGGCGGGTACCTTATAAGGGCGGCGAACTGGGCGGCGGCAAGCGGCGTACGGCTGCGCGCAAGCGCGTGACGAACCCGCGGGCCGATGCGCCCCCTGTAGACACGTCTGAGTCCGCTGCCTCTTCCGTTGAATGAAAACGTTCGCCCTTTACCTCGTCACTGCCTGCGCGGAAATCCTCGGCTGCTATCTGCCTTACCTGTGGTTGCGCCAGGGCGCCAGCGCCTGGATCCTGATCCCCGGCGCCCTGGCGCTGGTGTTGTTTGCCTGGCTGCTGTCGTTGCACCCGGACGCGTCCGGGCGGGTCTATGCGGCTTATGGCGGGATTTACATCGCGGTCGCTATCGCGTGGTTATGGCTGGTGGATGGGGTGCGGCCCAGCCACTGGGATCTGGCCGGGGTGGCGGTGGCAATTGCGGGCATGGCGATTATCGTGTTCCAGCCACGGTGAGATAAAGCGGGCATGGATAGGTACGAGGCTGCAGGCACGGCCTCGCTATAATGAACGCCGCGCCCCCCCGCGGACGGCACTTTTTTCTTTGGCGGCCCGCCGTTGCCTGACTCATATGATGACCCTGATTGAAGCGTTCGGTCTTGTCGAACGTCTGCCTGCCAGAGAACGCCTTATTGTTGGCCGCCCTGACGAGAAACGCACGTACTGGTCCTCCGGGAGCATTGAGAGCGCGGACCTGGTGAAAGACCTTGACCCGAGCGTCATTCAAGCCGTCGACGAGTTCCGCGCTGGCAACGGCAATCTCAGGGTCATCATCTTCAGAAAAGGCGATGCCGTCGATCTCGTGGTGGCGATGGGCGTCGACTCCCTGGACGCCATTGCAGATGCGCTTGCGATTGCCGATCAGGAGCGGGCGCGCCGCCGCACTCGCTGACCGGCACGGTGCATCCGGGGCCGCTCAGGCCGCCACGCGCACCGCCTCGCCCCGATACCGGGCCAGCAGCTCCGCCCGGCGTGCCGCCACTTTTTCCATATTGGCTTCCTTGACATGCCCGAAGCCACGGATGTCGTCGGGCAGGCTGGCCAGCGCCACCGCCGTGTCCAGGCGATCGGCACTCAACGTTGCGCCAAACTCTTCCACCATGGCGATGTAATCCTCGATCAGTTTGCGCTCCGCGCGCCGCTCGGCGGTCTTGCCGAACACGTCGAAGGCGGTGCCGCGCAAGCCCTTGGCGCGTGCCAGCAAACGGAATGCGGTCAGCATGGCCGGGCCGAAGCGGCGCTTGACCAGGTGGCCATGCGAGTCCTGCTTGGCCAGCAGCGGGGGGGCCAGGTGGAAGCTGAGCTGGTAGTCACGGCCAGGTTCGCCTTCGAACTGCGCGCGCAGTTTGTCCAGGAAGGCGGGGTCGGCGTACAGGCGGGCGACCTCGTACTCATCCTTGTAGGCCATCAGCTTGGCCAGGTTGTGCGCCACGGCTTCGCTGAGCGGCAGGCGGGCATTGGCACCCACGCGCGTCTCGGCGGCGCGCACGCCGTCGACCACGGCACGGTACCGGGCGGCGTATGCCGGGTTCTGGTAGGCCGTGAGCAGCGCTTCGCGCTGGCGGATGACGCTATCGAGCGTTTCCGGCATGGCCACCACCTGCGCGCGCGGCGCCATTTGCAATTGCGCGCTCAGCGCCGCTTCGCCATGGTGCGCCAGATAGCGCCCCCAGTCGAAGGCCAGCAGGTTCTTCTCGACCGACACGCCGTTCAGCTCGATGGCCCGCACCAGGCTGTCACGCTGCAGCGGCACCCAGCCTTTCTGCCAGGCAAAGCCGAGCAGCAGCGGGTTGGAGTAGATCGAATCGGCCAGGAGCTTCACGGCCCAGGCATTGGCATCGATAAAGGCGCAGGCTTCGCCGACGCTGGCGCGCAGGTCTTGCTCGGCCGAGGCGCCCGGGAACTTCCAGTTCGGGTTTTTGATGAAGTCGGCGGTCGGCGTGTTGGCGCTATTGATGGCGGCCGCCGTCACGTCGACCCGGGTCTTGGACAGGACTTCGGGCGAGGCCGAGACGATGGCGTCGCAGCCGATCACCAGCCGCGCCTCGCCAGTGGCGATACGGGTAGCATGCAGCGCGGCGGGAGTCGGCGCAATCTGCACATGGCTGATCACCGCGCCCCCCTTCTGCGCCAGGCCGGCCATGTCGAGCACGGTCACGCCCTTTTGCTCCAGGTGGGCAGCCATGCCGAGCAGGCCGCCGATGGTGACCACGCCAGTGCCGCCGACACCCGTTACCAGCACGCCGTAGGGCCGCTCGAGCATGGGCAGCGCCGGCTGCGGCAGCGCGCTGAAATCGGCGCCCGCGCCCTTGCCGCCCGCCGCGGCCGGCTTGCGCACCTGAGCGCCTTCAGCCGTGACAAAACTCGGGCAGAAGCCGTTGACGCAGGAGAAGTCCTTGTTGCAGGAGGACTGGTTGATCTTGCGCTTGGTGCCCAGCGGCGTTTCCAGCGGCTCCACCGACAGGCAGTTGGACTTGACCGAGCAATCGCCGCAGCCTTCGCAGACCGCGTCGTTGATGAAGGCGCGTTTGGCGGGATCGGCCATGGTGCCGCGCTTGCGGCGGCGGCGCTTCTCGGTGGCGCAGGTCTGGTCGTAGATCAGGATGGTGACGCCGGCGGTGTCGCGCAGCTGGACCTGGATGTCGTCGAGCTGGTCGCGGTGATGCACCGTGACGCCGCCGGGCAACATGCTGCCGTCGCCGTATTTCTCCGGCTCGTCGGTCACCACCACGATCTTGCTGGCGCCTTCGGCCAGCACCTGGTGCGCAATCTGCGGCACGGTCAGCACGCCGTCCACGGGCTGGCCGCCGGTCATCGCCACGGCATCGTTGAAGAGGATCTTGTAGGTGATGCAGGCCTTGGACGCGATGGCCGCGCGGATCGCCAGCAGGCCCGAGTGGAAGTAAGTGCCGTCGCCAAGGTTGACGAACACATGCTTCTCGCCGGTGAAATGCATCTGGCCGGTCCACGCCACGCCTTCGCCGCCCATCTGGCTGAAGGTGTCGGTATTGCGGTCCATCCACATCGCCATATAGTGGCAGCCGATGCCGGCGAGCGCGCGCGAGCCTTCGGGCACGCGGGTGGACGTGTTGTGCGGGCAGCCCGAGCAGAACCAGGGCTTGCGCTCCACCGAGATACGCGGGCGCGCGGCTTCGCGCTCCTTGGCCTCGATCAGCGCCACGCGCGCGGCGATGCGTTCGCGCACGTCAGACGGCAGGTCGCTCTTCTCCAGCCGGGTGGCGATGGCCTTGGCGATCAGCGCCGGCGATAGCTCATAGTGCGCCGGCAGCAGCCAGTTGCCGCGCGGTAGCGACCATTCGCCGCCGTGGTTGCCGCGCTCGTCGAACTTGCCGTAGACCTTGGGGCGCACGTCGTCGCGCCAGTTGTAGAGCTCTTCCTTGAGCGCGTATTCGAGGATCTGGCGCTTTTCTTCCACCACCAGGATCTCTTCCAGGCCGGTGGCGAAGTCGCGCGCGTCGTGCGCGTCCAGCGGCCACACGCAGCCCACCTTGAACACGCGGATGCCGATGCGGCGGCAGGTGTCGTCGTCCAGGCCGAGGTCCGACAGCGCCTGGCGCACGTCGAGGTAGGCCTTGCCGGCGGTCATGATGCCGAAGCGCGCGTTGGGCGAATCCAGCACCACGCGGTTGAGCTTGTTGGCGCGGATGTAGGCCAGTGCCGCATACCATTTGTGGTCGAGCAGGCGGGCTTCCTGCGCCAGCGGCGGGTCGGGCCAGCGGATATTGAGGCCGCCTTCCGGCATGGCGAAGTCCTCCGGCAGCACGATCTTCACGCGATCGGGATCGACTTCGACCGAGGCCGTGGATTCCACCACATCGGTCACGCATTTCATCGACACCCACAGGCCGGAGTAGCGGCTCATGGCCCAGCCATGCAGGCCATAGTCGAGGTATTCCTGCACATTGGACGGATACAGCACCGGGATGCCGGAAGCCAGCAGCACGTGTTCGGACTGGTGCGCCACCGAGGACGACTTGGCGGCGTGGTCGTCGCCCGCCAGCACCAGCACGCCGCCATGCTTCGCCGAGCCGGCGGAATTGGCGTGCTTGAGCACGTCGATGGAACGGTCCACGCCCGGGCCCTTGCCGTACCACATCGAGAACACGCCGTCGCGGGTGCCGTGCGGGAACAGATTGACCTGCTGGGTGCCCCACACGGCGGTGGCCGCCAGGTCCTCGTTCACGCCGGGCTGGAACACCACGTCGCTGGCGGCCAGGTGCTTCTTGGCCTTCCACAGCGCCTGGTCCACCCCGCCCAGCGGCGAGCCGCGATAGCCCGAGATAAAGCCGGCGGTATTCAGCCCGGCAGCGCGGTCGCGCGCCTTTTGCAGCATGGGCAGGCGCACCAGCGCCTGGGTGCCGCTGAGATAGACGCGGCCTTTTTCCAGGGTGTATTTGTCGTCGAGGGTAACCGACGCCAGGGCATCTTGCTGGGCTTGGGATAGGGGGGCATTCATCGATGCTGTCTCCGTACGCTCTTATGGGGCTGGAGCTGAGTGTAGGAAGGCGCGCCGATATCGTAAAATCACGAATTCAGAGAGCTGGTATCTGAAAAACACATAGCTGGAGCGCACATGGCGAAAGAACGGCACGGCAAGGAAGAAGGCGGGCAGCGCATTGCCAAGGAAATCACCTTGCGGCAGTTCCGCTACTTCTCGGCGGCGGCGGAAACCGGGCAGTTCTCGATGGCTGCCACGGCCGAGCATGTGTCGCAATCGGCCATTACCAATGCCGTGCTGATGCTCGAGCAGCAGCTCGGCGTGCGTCTCTTCGATCGCTTGCCACACGGCGTGGCACTGACGGCGGAGGGCCACCGGCTACACCAGCGCGCCCGCCAGATCCTGGACGCCGTGCAGGACACCCTGCGCGAGCCGCGCTTCCAGGCGCACAACCTGCAGGGCAAAGTCCGGCTGGCGGCGTCCTATACCGTGCTGGGCTACCTGCTGCCGGGACTGCTGGCGCGCTTTCGCACCAACTATCCGGATGTGGATTTCGACCTGCACGACATGGACCGCCCGGGCATCGAGCAGGCCGTGCTGTCCGGGGAGATCGAGCTAGGCATCGGCCTGCTGTCCAATATCGAGAAGCTGCCGCGGTTTGCCCACCACACGGTAATCCGCTCGCGGCGGCAGCTCTGGGCGTCGCCGTCGCACCCTTTGCTGGCTCTGCCCCGCCTGACGCTGAAGGACATCGCGGCGCACCCCTACATCCTGCTCACGGTGGACGAAGGCGAGCGCTCCACGCTGCGCTACTGGCGCAGCAAGCGGCTGGCGCCGTCGATCGCGTTTCGCACCAGTTCGATGGAAGCGCTGCGCGGCCTGGTGGCGCACGGCTTCGGCGTGACCGTGTTGTCCGACATGGTGTACCGCCCGTGGTCGCTGGAGGGCAGGCAGATCGAGGCAAGGCCGATTGCCGACGGCGTGCCGGACATGGAAGTCGGGCTGCTGTGGCAGCCCGGGCGCAAGCTGGAGAAGGCGGCGGACGCCCTGCGCGAGTTCCTGATCCACACCAGCGGCAGCTGACTGCGCCGCTGCGCCGCATCGCCACACCTGGTGTTCCAGATCGGAACACTGCCTCGCGCCGTGACACATCGGCTACAGCCGGCATAGCCCGGCCAAGCGCCGTCTTTGCCCGGTTTCTGGCGTTCTCGCTCCGTAATGTCCGCCGGGCACAGCTCTTGCGGAAGGGTATCCGTGCGCAAACAAAGCGGCACGACACGCAGTACAGAGCGAAATCACAAATCGGAGCGAGACATGAACATGGCGGAAATCGCCCAGCTGGGCGTTGCGTATCCCTACAAGGAACAGTACGAGAACTATATCGGCGGCGCCTGGGTGGCCCCGGCCGATGGCCAGTACTTCGAAGCCATCTCGCCGGTCACCGGCAAGACCTTCACGCGCGTGCCGCGCTCCAACCAGAAGGACGTGGAAGCCGCGCTGGACGCAGCGCACCGCGCCAAGGGCACCTGGGGCCGTACCTCCACCACCGAGCGCGCCAACATCCTCAACCGCATCGCTGACCGCATCGAGGCCAACCTGGTCACGCTGGCGGTGGCCGAGACCATCGACAACGGCAAGCCCATCCGCGAAACCACGGCGGCCGACCTGCCGCTGGCGGTAGACCACTTCCGCTATTTCGCCGGCTGTATCCGGGCGCAGGAAGGCGGCATCTCCGAGATCGACCACGACACCGTGGCCTATCACTTCCATGAGCCCCTCGGCGTGGTCGGCCAGATCATCCCGTGGAATTTCCCGCTCCTGATGGCCACGTGGAAGCTGGCGCCCGCGCTGGCCGCCGGCAACTGCGTGGTGCTCAAGCCCGCGGAACAAACCCCGGCCTCGATCCTGGTGCTGATGGAAATCATCGGCGACCTGCTGCCGCCGGGCGTGCTCAATGTGATCAACGGCTTCGGCCTGGAAGCCGGCAAGCCGCTGGCATCCAGCTCTCGCATCAGCAAGATTGCCTTTACCGGCGAGACCACCACCGGCCGGCTGATCATGCAGTACGCCTCGCAGAACCTGATCCCGGTCACGCTGGAACTGGGGGGCAAGTCGCCGAACATCTTCTTCGAGGATGTGCTGTCCGCCGACGATGCCTACTTCGACAAGGCGCTGGAAGGCTTCGCCATGTTCGCGCTGAACCAGGGCGAAGTCTGCACCTGCCCGTCGCGCGCGCTGATCCAGGAATCGATCTACGAGCGCTTCATGGAACGCGCGCTCAAGCGCGTGGCGGCGATCAAGCAGGGCCACCCGCTCGACAAGGCCACCATGATCGGCGCGCAGGCCTCGCAGGAACAACTGGAAAAGATCCTCTCCTACATCGACCTGGGCAAGCAGGAAGGCGCGCAGTGCCTGATCGGCGGCGAGCGCAACGCGCTGGGCGGCGACCTGTCCAGCGGCTACTACGTCAAGCCCACGGTATTCGCCGGCCATAACAAGATGCGCATCTTCCAGGAAGAGATCTTTGGCCCGGTGGTTTCTGTCACCACCTTCAAGGATGAGGAGGAAGCGCTGGAAATCGCCAACGATACGCTCTACGGCCTGGGCGCCGGTGTATGGACACGCGATGGCGCGCGCGCCTTCCGCATGGGCCGCGGCATCCAGGCTGGCCGCGTGTGGACCAACTGCTATCACGCCTATCCGGCCCATGCGGCGTTCGGCGGCTACAAGCAATCCGGCATCGGGCGCGAGAACCATCGCATGATGCTGGATCACTACCAGCAGACCAAGAACCTGCTGGTGAGCTACAGCCCGAACGCGCTCGGCTTCTTTTGATATAGCGCAAGAATGGGCGTATCCGCCCATGCCATGATCGGCATGGTGCCCGGGCTGCCGGCCTCCTGCCGCGCAGCGCGGGCGTCCTTGCCAACAGCATCAGGAGTCGAGATGACAGCGATGATGAAAGCCGCCGTGGTGCGCGAGTTCGGCGCCCCGCTCACGATCGATGAAGTACCGGTGCCGCAACCTGGACGCGGCCAGATCCAGGTCAAGATTGAAGCCTCGGGCGTATGCCACACCGACCTGCACGCCGCCGAAGGCGACTGGCCGGTCAAGCCCACCCTGCCCTTTATCCCCGGCCACGAAGGCGTGGGCTATGTATCGGCGGTAGGCGCCGGCGTGACCCGCGTGAAGGAAGGCGACCGTGTCGGCGTGCCCTGGCTCTACAGCGCCTGCGGCTATTGCGAGCACTGCCTGCAGGGCTGGGAAACCCTGTGCRAAAAGCAGGAGAATACCGGTTATTCGGTCAACGGCGGCTATGGCGAATACGTGGTTGCCGATCCCAACTACGTAGGGCTGCTGCCTGACAGCGTGGGCTTTGTCGAGATCGCGCCCATCCTGTGCGCGGGCGTCACAGTCTACAAGGGCTTGAAAGTTACCGATACTCGCCCCGGGCAATGGGTGGTGATCTCCGGCATCGGCGGGCTTGGCCATGTGGCGGTGCAATATGCGCGCGCCATGGGCCTGCGCGTGGCGGCGGTGGATATCGACGACAAGAAACTCGATCTCGCCCGCAAGCTGGGGGCCGAGGTCACGGTCAATGCGCGTACGACCGATCCCGTGGCGTTCCTGCAAAAGGAAATCGGCGGCGCGCACGGCGCGCTGGTGACGGCGGTTTCGCCCAAGGCGTTCGGCCAGGCCATCGGCATGGTGCGGCGCGGCGGCACGGTTGCGCTGAACGGCTTGCCGCCGGGAGACTTCCCCACGCCGATTTTCGATGTGGTGCTCAAGGGCATTACCATCCGCGGCTCCATCGTCGGCACCCGCAGCGACCTGCAGGAATCACTCGACTTCGCCGCTCATGGGGCGGTCAAGGCTACCGTGTCCACCGCGCCGCTGGAGAAGATCAACGAGATCTTCACGCGCATGCGCGCCGGCGATATCGAAGGCCGGGTGGTGATGGACTTTGCTGCCTGAGGTTTGTGGCCTGAACGGTCTGTAGGCAAGGAGCCACCCGATGTCCAACGCTGATGCCACTTCACCCGACGCGGTGCAACGCGTCGTTGCCACCCCTGCCGCGCTTGCGCTGATCGAGCGCTTGCGCGCTCAGCATGGCGCGTTGATGTTCCACCAGTCAGGGGGGTGCTGCGATGGGAGYGCGCCGATGTGCTATCCGGATGGCGAGCTGATTATCGGCGATGCCGACGTTTGCCTCGGCGAGATTGGCGGCGCGCGGTTTTATATGACGCGGGCGCAGTTCGAGTACTGGCAGCATACGCGGCTGGTGATTGATGTGGTGGCGGGGTCGGGGGGGATGTTTTCGCTGGAGGGGCCGACGGGGATGCGGTTTTTGACGCGGTCGGAGTTGTTTAGCGATGAGGAGGCTGGGAGATTGGACTCAACTTCAACTTCAATTTCAACTTCAAAAGCCTAAAGTCAAAGGCGGTTTCACCCCCCTGCGGGGGGCGACCTACTTTCTTGTCTTGCCAAGAAAGTAGGCAAAGAAGGCGCGCCGGATGGGGCGACTTCCCCTCGTCGTCAGGCAAAAAGAGCGGCCGGGGGCCAAACTCGCATCGCCTTAAGGCGATACTCAAACATGGCCCCCTCTTTTCCGCTCTTTTTGCCTG
>NZ_JBFTNE010000029.1:0-70135 GCF_056397325.1 Cupriavidus sp. 05N39 | reverse complement strand
GGTCGACACGCTCCACCGTCCATGGCGCAGTCACGCCAAGCAGCTGCCGGTACAGTTCCACGCTGTCCATCGCACACCTCCTTACCAAGCCATGCGCGAAAGCGTACTACCTACCCACACGAAAGTCTGAAGAACCTTATTTGATACTCACCGGGTCGCGGTTAGCGCTCACCGGCTTCCACTTTCGGCTGCCGCCTTCCGGGTAGACCAGTCTCCCTGCCTTGTGAGTTTGCCTAACAACGCTTGCCAGGCGTTTTCCTTTTGAAGCCGTGCGGGATGGCGTTATCGTGGAGGCCCCTGTCTTCTGCGGCACTCCGCGCTCGCCATGCTGTCGCCCCGCCTCGTCCTTTGCCTGCTGATCACCTATCTGGTTTGGGGCACGACCTATCTCGCAATCCGCTTCACGCTGGAGAGCTTCCCGCCGTTCCTGATGATGGGCTCGCGCTTTGTCTGCGCGGGCCTGCTGCTGGCGTTGTGGCTGCGGTATCGCGGTGCTGCCATGCCGACGCTGCGCCAGTTGCGCAATTGCGCCGTGCTGGCGGGTTTCCTGCTGGTCGGCGGCATGGGGCTGACTGCGGTGGCCGAGCAGACCATTTCCTCCGGAGCGACCACCGTGATGATCGGCGCGATGCCTATCTTTGGTTTGTTCTGGGGATTCTGCTTCGGCGGGCGGCCGCGCTGGTATGAGGGGCTGGCCATCGCGCTGGGCAGCCAGGGCATCCTGGTGCTGACCGGCGGCGCGGAATTCCGCGCGAGTGCCACCGGGGTTGTGGCATTGCTGACGGCCATTGCCAGCTGGTCGTTCGGCTCGCAGCTCGCCAGGCACCTGGACCTGCCACGCGGCGCGGTGGCGTTTGCCGCGGAGATGCTGCTGGGTGGGGCAATCCTGCTGGCGCTTTCCGCTGCGCTCGGCGAACCCTGGCCGCGTACCGTCAGCAGCCAGGCGTGGTGGGCCTGGGTTTATCTGGTGGTGGCGGGATCGCTGGTGGCGTTTTCCGCCTACATGCATCTGGTGGCGAACGTCTCGCCGACGATTTCCAGCAGCTATGTCTATGTCAACCCGCCGGTGGCCCTGGCTGTAGGCGCCTGGCTGGGCAGCGAGCAGATCGCGCCGCAGACCCTGGGTGCGGTGGCGCTGATCCTGGGGGCGCTTGCGGTGCTTAGCCTGGGTACCTGGCGCGGCGCGCGGGCGGTCGCGGCGGCGTGACTTCAGGAGGCCGGAGGCCGCCCGAGGCAACTGGCGGGGCGGCGGCTCAGGATTCGGATTGTTCTTCGATCCACATCGACAGGCGTGCCTTGTAGGCCTGCTGGATATGCCGGCGCGTGATCTGCTCGGCGAGCGCGGGCTCGCGCTGTTCCAGGGCTTCCACCAGTGCGATGTGGTCTTCGTAGGAAACCTGCGCGCGTCCCGGCAGCGCCAGCGTGGTGCGSCCCAGCAGCGCCATCGACTCGTGCAGGGAGCGTAGCGTCTTGAGCAGGTAGCGGTTGTGCGCGCAACGGTGCAGGGTTTCGTGGAAGAGCCGGTTGTTGGCGGCGAGCTTGTCGGGCTGGTCGGCGATGGCGAGGTCGCGCTGGACGATATCGCGCAGCAGCGAGATTTCCACATCGGTGGCGTGGCGCGCGGCGAGCGCGGCGGCGGTGCCTTCCAGCACCTCGCGCATGACATAGAGCTCGCTGACCATGCTGGCGTCGAGTCGCGTCACCATCATGCCGCGGTTGGGCTCGTTGACGACGAGGCCTTCGGACTCCAGGCGCGATAGCGCTTCGCGCACCGGCGTGCGCGACAGTCCCAGCGTGGCCGCCAGCTCCACTTCGCGCAGGCGGGTGCCGGAGGGCAGTTGCCCAGCCTGGATGGCGTTGCGCAGGTGCTGGTAGGCCCGCTCGGCGCGGGGCAGGGAATCGTCGGGACCGGTGCCGGCAGCGCCGGCGAGATCTGCGGAAATCATGGGAGCGGTCGAAACCGTGGTCGTTATGTGTTGTTGTCGTAATGGCGCAAGGCGCGGCAGCCGGGGAGGGTGGACAGCCGGCTGCCTGGTTGCCGTGATGATACCCGCTTCACGCGCGGCAACATCATGCCAGCAGTATGTCCGTCACCAGCCTGCTCAGAGCGGCGGGCATCGCCCGGCCATCGTGCGGGATGCCGCCAACGCTCAAGTGCCATGGCCAGTCGGCGAGTTGAACGGGTGGTACTGGTAAAGCCAGGTTTCCGACAGCGGCTTGCCGTCCAGGCGCAGGAACAGGCGCAGGTCGATCGGTTCCTTGCCTTCGGCGGTGAGATCGAACTGGGCACGCCAGTGCCCGGCGACGCCATTGGGCACCGCTTCGGTAAATATATAGGAAAAGGTGCCGCGCGAACTGCTCAGTACCGCTTCCGGCTTGGTGCCGTAGGGCAGTTTCTCCAGCGGCGCCCCCTTGAACTCCACCATGAACTTGCGCACGCCTTGCGGGCGTGCCTGTCCGGGCTGCCCGCCGTTGCCCAGCCGGGTAGCCACGCAACGCGCCAGCGGGCTCGGATAAGGCTCGTCGGCCAGCCAGTGCAGCCGGTAGCGCAAGCGGAAGCTGCTGCCGGCCTTGGCCTGTGCCTTGGGCACCCACATCGCGACGATGTTGTCGTGGATCTCGTCGTCGGTGGGAATTTCTATCAGTTGCACCGTGCCCGCGCCCCAGCCGTCGCGCGGCTCGACCCACAGGCTGGGCCGCCGCTCGTAATGGACGCCATCCTGGTAGTGATCGAAGTTGCGATCGCGCTGCAGCAGGCCGAAGCCGCGCGGATTGTCATCGCCAAAGCTCGAAGCCATGGTGCGCGGCGGGTTGTTGAGCGGGCGCCAGATATGTTCGCCGGCCCCGTTCCAGATCGCCAGGCCGTCGGAATCGTGCACTTCAGGGCGCCAGTCCACGGCGGTGCCCTTGCTGGCTTCCGAGAACCAGCACATCGACGTCAGCGGCGTCAGGCCCAGGCGCGCCACATCCTTGCGCAGGAACAGCGCGCAATCGATATCCATCAGCACGCCTTTGCCGCGCTGCATGACGAAGCGGTACGCGCCGGCCACGCTGGGGCCATCGAGCAGGGCATAGACCGTGACGCTGTCGCCGTTGCCCGCGGGCGTCTCGAAATAGAAATGCGTGAAGCTCGGAAACTCCTCCGGCTTGCCGGTCTCGGCCACGTCGATGGCAATGCCGCGCGCGGACAGGCCGTACTGGTAGAGTTCGCCGATGGCGCGGAAATACGAGGCGCCAAGGAAGGCCACCCAGTCGTTCTTCTTCCAGTCGAGTTTCTTCTGGTCGGCCAGGCGGCTTTCCTGGAAGCGGAAGCCGGCAAAGCCGCTGCCGCGCGCCAGCTTGCGCGCCGGGCTGTCGGCCGGCATGTCGAAATACGACTCGTCATACACGATCTCGCGCGCCGCCGGCGCGCCCTTGGCGCTGTCGATCACGTGCATGCGCACCGGCTGGCGGAAGAAGGTGCCCAGGTGGAAGAAGGTCACCGGGAACTGGCCGGGCCCGTCCGCGAACAGCGCGTCATCGGTCTTGAAGCGAATCTTGCCGTGCGCCTCGTAGTCGATCCTGGCGAGGATGTCGGCCGGTGCCGTGGCGGGGGGCGCATAAGCCCGGCCAGCCAGGGTGCGGGCTTGCTCAATCAGGGTGTCGAAGCTGAAGGGGCGGGCGTCGCCCAGCTTGATCTTGCCGGCCGCCAGCACGGATGGTGTGATGCCGAGGGCCGCCAGGGCGGCGGAAGCGGTCGCGGAAACGAGCAGGGTGCGGCGATTCATCATCGAAGGCAGGGATCCTTGGCGCAACACGCCGGAATGGGCAGAACTCTAAATGACGCTTGGGGTGAAGGAAAGTTCGGAAAAGGGTGATTGAAAGTGCTGTAAATGGCATTTTTTGGCTTAAACGGCCACCGAGATCCCGCGCAGCGTAGATGGCGGTGCCACACGTGTCCGGGGCGCCGCCCTGCAAGATTGAGGTTGTACTCTTTTTCTGTGGGATATAGTATGTGATATATCAATGGATATACCCATAAAACCACAGGAGACAACTGATGAAAGTGTGTATCTATGGTGCCGGCGCCATCGGCGGCTATATCGGCGTTCAGCTTGCCCTGGCGGGCGCCGAAGTCAGCCTGGTCGCACGCGGCCCCCACCTCGCCGCGATGAAGGCCGACGGCCTGCGCCTGCTGTGCGACGGGGAGGAGCGGGTGGCCAGGGTCAACTGCACCGACGACCCCGCCCAGCTGGGGCCGCAGGATTACGTCTTCATCACCTTGAAGGCGCATTCCGTGCCGGGCGTGGTGGACCTGATGCAGCCCTTGCTCGGGCCGAAGACGGCCATCGTGACTGGCGTGAACGGCATTCCCTACTGGTACTTCCATCAGCATGGCGGCCCGCTGGCCGGTACCACGCTGGAAAGCGTGGACCCGGGCGGGCGCCAGTGGCGCGGCCTGGGTCCCGAGCGTGCGATCGGCTGCGTGCTGTATCCCGCCGCGGAGATTGCCGAGCCCGGCGTCATTCGCCATGTCTACGGCAAGAAGTTCCCGCTCGGCGAGCCCGACGGCAGCAAGTCGGCGCGCGTCAGCCACCTGAGTGAAATGATGGTGGCCGCCGGGCTGGACGCGCCCATCCGCGACAATATCCGCGACGAGATCTGGCTCAAGCTGTGGGGCAACCTGTGCTTCAATCCGATCAGCGCGCTTACGCACGCCACGCTGGATATCATTACTTCCGATCCCGCCACCCGCGGGCTGTCGCGGGCGATGATGCTGGAAGCCCAGGCGATTGCCGAGCGCTTCGGTGTGCATTTCCGCGTCGACGTGGAGCGCCGCATCGACGGCGCCGGCGCGGTGGGTGCGCACAAGACTTCCATGCTGCAGGATCTGGAAGCGGGGCGCGCGATGGAGATCGACCCCTTGCTGACCGTGGTGCAGGAAATGGGGCGGCTGGTGCGGCAGCCCACGCCGATGGTGGACACGGTGCTGGGCCTGATCAAGCAGCGCGAAAGGATGGCGCAGGCGGCTTGAGCGGGATGGCCGGGCAGGCATTCCGGTAGCACATGGCCGCGCCGGCCCACTACGGCGGCGCACCATGTGATATACCATATACGTAAAACCGCCGTTCCCGGCAGCCGATTTATGTCAATTGTGCATTTTGCTATGCATTCGACTCATGTGATGGCTGCTTTTGGTAAGCTAGGCGGCAAGCTGCCGGCCACTGCCCTGTGCGCCGAGGCGCTGGTATCAACAAGAGCCCATTCATGTCTGTGCAAAGCCCATCCGCCGTTCAGCCAGCTGGACTGACCCTGTCCCTGCARCCCATCAATGCGGGCGCCAGCCTGCGCGACCAGGCSTAYGCSATGCTGCGCCAGGCCATTGCCGAYGCCGATATCTATCAGTCGACCGAGGAAATCCGGCTGGACGAGCGTGTCCTGAGCGAAGCGCTGGGCGTGAGCCGCACCCCCATCCGCGAAGCCATGACGCTCCTGGAGCAGGAGGGTTTCCTGCGTACGGTGCCGCGGCGCGGCATCTACATCATGCGCAAGACCAAGCGCGAGATCGTGGAAATGATCCAGGTGTGGGCGGCGCTGGAGAGCATGGCCGCGCGCCTCGCCACCTTGCATGCCAGCGACGCGGAGATCGCGCAGTTGCGCCATATGTTCGACAGCTTCCGCGATGCGACCCCGGCTGAGCATATCGAGGAGTACTCCGACGCGAATATCGCCTTTCACCAGGCGATCGTGCAGTTGTCGAAGTCGCAGATCATCATGGACTCGATCAAGAATATCTTTGTCCATGTGCGCGCGATACGGAAGATGACGATCTCGCAGAGTGATCGCGCCTCGCGTTCCATCGTCGATCATTTGCGGATTATCGAGGCGCTGGAGAAGCGCGATACCGAGCTGGCGGAGAAGCTGGTGCGCCAGCATTCGCTGGACCTCGCCGACTATGTCGAAAAGCACTGCGATTTCCTCGATTGAGCAGCAAGCGTACCGGACGCCATGGCAATAAGAAAAACGGCGGATATTGTCCGCCGTTTTTCATTGACAACGCCAACGTGCTACGCGCCCATCGCCGCCACCATGGTTTTGCCCAGTTCGGCCGGCGAACGCGCTACCCGGATGCCGGCGGCGCGCATGGCGTCGATCTTTGCCTCGGCGGTCCCCATGCCGCCGGAGATGATGGCCCCTGCATGCCCCATGCGCCGGCCCGGCGGGGCGGTGGTGCCGGCGATAAAACCCACCACGGGTTTGGCCTGCCCGCCGCTGCGCGCATCGCGCAGGAACTGCGCGGCTTCTTCCTCGGCAGAGCCGCCGATCTCGCCGATCATGATGATGCCTTCGGTGTCGTCGTCGGCCAGGAACATCTGCAGGCAATCGATAAAGTTGGTGCCGTTGACCGGATCGCCGCCGATGCCGATGCAGGTGCTCTGCCCGAGCCCGGCGGCCGTGGTTTGCGCCACCGCTTCATAAGTCAGCGTGCCGGAACGGGACACCACGCCGATCTTGCCGGGGCGATGGATATGGCCCGGCATGATGCCGATCTTGCATTGTCCCGGCGTGATCACGCCCGGACAATTTGGCCCGACCAGACGGCTGCCCGAACCGGATAGCGCGCGCTTGACCCGCACCATATCGATCACCGGGATGCCTTCGGTAATGCACACGATCAGGCCGATGCCCGCGTCCACGGCTTCCAGGATGGCGTCGGCAGCGAAGGGCGGGGGCACGTAGATGACCGAGGCGTCGGCGCCCGTGCGCTCCACCGCGGCGGCTACGGTGTCGAACACCGGGAGCCCGAGATGCGTCTCGCCGCCCTTGCCGGGGGTGACGCCGCCGACCATGCGCGTGCCGTAGGCCAGCGCCTGTTCGGAGTGGAAGGTACCTTGCGCGCCGGTGAAGCCCTGACAGATTACCTTGGTGTCTTGATGGATCAGTACGGCCATGTCATTTCCCTCCCTTATCGCCGTTATTGCCAGTTTGCACGACGCCTTGAACGGCCTTGACCACTTTCTCCGCGGCGTCGGCAAGGTGGTCGGCCGACAGGATCGGCAAGCCGGAGTCGCGCAGGATGGCCTTGCCGAGTTCCACGTTGGTGCCTTCCAGCCGGACCACCAGCGGGACCGTCAGGTCGATCTCGCGCGCGGCGGCCACCACGCCTTCGGCGATCACGTCGCAGCGCATGATGCCGCCGAAGATATTGACCAGGATGCCCTTGACCTTGGGGTCGTCGAGGATCAGGCGGAATGCCGCCGTCACACGTTCCCTGGTGGCGCCGCCACCCACGTCGAGGAAGTTGGCCGGCTCCCCGCCATAGAGCTTGATGATGTCCATGGTGGCCATGGCCAGCCCGGCGCCGTTGACCATGCAGCCGATGCTGCCGTCGAGCTTGACGTAGTTCAGCCCATGGCGGGCCGCCGCGGATTCGGCGGGATCTTCCTCGGTTTCGTCGCGCAAGGCTTCGATGTCCGGATGGCGGTACAGCGCGTTGTCGTCGAAGTTGAACTTGGCGTCGAGCGCGATCACGTCGCCAGCGCGCGTCACCACCAGCGGGTTGATTTCGACCACCGACGCGTCCAGCTCGGTAAATGCACGGTAGGCCGAGAGGATAAAGCGCGATGCCGCGCTGACCTGCTTGCCGGTCAGCCCCAGCCCAAAGGCCAGGCGGCGCGCGTGGAAGGGCTGGATGCCGCTGGCCGGCTCGATCGCGACTTTCAGGATTTTCTCCGGCGTGCGGGCCGCGACTTCCTCGATTTCCATGCCGCCTTCGGTGGAGGCCATCAGCGTGATGCGGGAGGTGGCGCGGTCGATCAGCATGCCCAGGTATAGCTCGCGGGCAATCTCGCAGCCTTCTTCTACATATAGGCGGCGCACTTCGCGGCCGGCTTCTCCGGTCTGCTTGGTGACCAGCACTTTGCCGAGCATCTGTTCGGCCTGCGTACGCACGGCATCGACTGACTTGACCACGCGCACGCCGCCCTTGCCGCCCGGATCGCCGGCAAAGCGGCCGGCGCCGCGGCCGCCGGCATGGATCTGGGACTTCACCACCCAGACCGATCCGCCGATCTTGCGTGCCGCGCTGGCGGCTTCCTCCGGGGTAAACGCAACGGCCCCGCGCGGCACGGCCACGTCGAAGCGCCTGAGCAATTCCTTGGCCTGATATTCGTGAATGTTCACAAGTCTCCTCGCTCTTGGTGATGCGGGTGCCGGCGAGCCGCGAAACCGGATGGTCCGGCAAGACGCGCTGTGAAATATGGTATGTAATATATCAACGAGAAACAAGCGAATTTTCCACGAAGCGGAGGCTGGGGCCGGGGCGCTCATCAGCTGTGCGGAAACGGAATGAATCGGCACGTATTCAGCAATTGTTCTTATTTGTCATCCATCTTGCGGCGATTTGCTGCATCGCATCGTTGAAACTCCTGGGCAAGCATCCAAATTTCCCTTGAGCTTCGTTGATATATCACATACCGTATGTCATCAAGATCCTTCGAAATGGATCGATGGCGTCGCAGGGCCGGTGACATGCAGGGTAGGCACCGGCCAGGCAGCAAAGCAGCAAAGGGYGAACGGGTGTCGTGACAACGGGCCAGGTCCGCGTCACAGCCTGTCGCAACCCAGTCAACGAGGAGACCAAGACATGTCTGCAGTCGCACCCACGCGGTCCGAATCCACCACGGCCGAAGACACCCTGAAGCAGAAGACCCGCGATGCCGGCGTTATTTCCGGCGGCCACCTGGTAGCGCGGGCCCTGAAGAACGAAGGCGTCGACACCATCTTCACGCTCTGTGGCGGCCATATCATCGACATTTACGACGGCTGCGTGGACGAGGGCATCCGCATCATCGACGTGCGCCACGAGCAGGTAGCCGCTCATGCGGCGGACGGCTACGCGCGCCAGACCGGCAAGCTGGGCTGCGTGGTGACCACCGCAGGTCCGGGCTGCACCAACGCCGTGACCGGCGTGGCGACGGCCTTCCGCTCGGAAAGCCCGATCATTCACATCGGCGGGCAGGGTGCCCTGTCCCAGCACAAGATGGGTTCGCTGCAGGACCTGCCGCATGTCGACATGATGTCGCCCATCACCAAGTTCGCGGCCACCATCCCCAGCACCGAGCGCGTGGCGGACATGATCTCGATGGCGGCGCGCGAGTGCTTCAATGGCGCGCCCGGCCCGTCGTACCTGGAAATCCCGCGCGACGTGCTCGACCGCGAAGTCGATGCGGCGCGCGCGGTGATTCCGCGCCCCGGCCACTATCGCGCTTCCACTAAATCGATTGGCGACCCGAAGGATATCGAGCGCCTGGCCGACATCCTGGTCAATGCCGAGCGCCCGGCGATTCTCTACGGCCAGCAGGTCTGGACCGCGCGCGGGCATGAGGAAGCCATCGCGCTGCTCAAGGGCCTGGATATTCCCGGCTACTTCAACGGCGCCAGCCGTGGCTTGCTGCCGCCGGGCGATCCGCACCACTTCGACCGCACCCGTACGCAAGCTTTCGCCAATGCCGACGTACTGATCATCGTGGGCACGCCGTTCGACTTCCGCATGGGCTATGGCAAGCGCATCAGCAAGGAGCTGACGCTGGTGCAGATCGACATGGATTACCGCACGGTTGGCAAGAACCGCGAGATCGACCTTGGCCTGGTGGGCGACCCCGGCGCCATCCTCGGTGCGGTGCTGCAGGCTGCCAGCGGCCGCATCAAGAACGACAAGCGCCAGGCGCGGCAGAAATGGATGGGCCAGCTGACCGAAGCCGAGGCCGTCGCCACCGCCAAGCTGATGCCGCTGTTCCGCTCGGAAAACACGCCGATCCATCCGTACCGCGTGGCCTATGAACTGAATGAGTTCCTGTYGGACGACACGGTCTACATCGGCGACGGCGGCGACGTGGTGACCATTTCCGCGCAGGCGGTGCGTCCGCGCCGTCCCGGGCAGTGGATGGACCCGGGCGCGCTGGGCTCGCTGGGCGTCGGCACAGGCTTTGCCATCGCCGCCGGCCTGGCCAACCCGAACAAGGAAATCCTCTGCTACTACGGTGACGGCTCGTTCGGCATGACGGCGTTCGACATGGAAACCGCCAACCGTTTTGGCGTGCCCTACCTGGCGGTGATCGGCAACAACTCCGCCATGAACCAGATCCGCTACGGCCAGCTCGCCAAGTACGGCGACGAGCGCGGCAACGTCGGCAACCTACTGTCGGACGTGCCGTTCTCCAAGTTCGCCGAAATGCTGGGCGGCTATGGCGAGGAAGTGCGCGAGCCGGGCAAGATCGCCGGCGCATTGCAGCGCGGACGCGAGGCGGTGCAGCGCACCGGAAAATCGGCCGTGATCAATATTTGGGTGGACCCGCGCGAGTACGCGCCGGGCACCAAGAACCAGACCATGTACAAATAACCGGTGGCGAGGAGACAAACCATGAACAAGGCACTGGACGGTGTGCGGATCCTGGACATGACCCATGTGCAGGCCGGCCCTTCGGCCACCCAGCTGATGGCATGGCTGGGGGCCGACGTGATCAAGGTGGAGTTGCCGGGGCGCGGCGACATCACGCGCAGCCAGCTGCGCGATGTGCCCAACGCAGACAGCCTGTACTTCACCATGCTGAACTCCAACAAGCGCAGCCTCACGCTCAATATGAAGACGCCGGAGGGCAAGGCGCTGCTGGAAGACCTGGTGCGGCGCTGCGACGTGCTGGTGGAGAACTTCGGCCCCGGCGTGCTGGACCGCGCCGGCTTCGACTGGGACCGCCTGCAGACGCTGAACCCGCGGCTGATCTACGCGTCGATCAAGGGCTTCGGCCCGGGACCGTTCGCGGACTGCAAGGCCTATGAGAACGTGGCCCAGTGCATGGGCGGCTCGGCCAGYACCACCGGCACGGCGGATGGCGCGCCGACAGTCACCGGCGCGCAGATCGGAGACTCCGGCACTGGCATCCACTGCGTGGTGGGCATCCTGGCGGCACTGCTGCAACGCGAGCATTCCGGGCGTGGCCAGCGCGTGGAAGTGGCGATGCAGGACTCCGTGCTCAACCTGTGCCGGGTCAAGCTGCGCGACCAGCAGCGCCTGGCCGCGGGGCCGATGCGCGAGTACCCCAACCAGGAGTTCGACGACTTCGTGCCGCGCGCGGGCAATGCCTCGGGCGGCGGCCAGCCCGGCGCCGCGCTGCGCTGCGCGCCCGGCGGCGCCAACGACTACGTCTACGTGATCGTGCAGCCGCAAGGCTGGGAGCCGCTGATGCGCTTGTGCGGCAGGGAGGAGCTGATCACCCATCCGCAGTTCGCCTCGCCGGAGGCCCGCCTCAAATGCCTGGAAGAGTGTTTCTCCATCATCGAGAAATGGACGCGCACGCGCACCAAGTTCGAAGTGATGGATGCCCTCAACGAGGTCGACGTGCCGTGCGGGCCGATCCTGTCGATGAAGGACCTGATCGAGGACAAGTCACTGTACGAGCGTGGCTACCTGGTGGAACTGGATCACCCGGAACGCGGCCAGTATGTGCAACTCGGCTGCCCGATCACCTTGTCGGCATCGCCGGTGGAGGTCGAGCGTTCGCCGCTGCTGGGCGAGCATACCGAAGAGATCCTCGACTGGCTGGGCCGCACGCCCGCGCAGATCGAAGCCTTGCGCGCCGCCGGGGCAGTCTGATGCCCTGAACGTACCCGAGGCACTTCAAGCGCTTCAAGCACTTCCCGCAGTGAGTTTGCAAGCCGCCCGCCCTCGCGCTTTCGCGCAAGGGCGCGGACCGGCTCATCCCTACGCAATCCATGAACAGATGGAGACCTGACATGGCACACAACAAGGACGCGGTGCGGAAGATTCTCGCCGCCGTGAAGGAAGAAGGCCGCAATGCACTGACTGCGCCCGAAGGCAAGCTGGTGTGCGATGCCTACGGCATTTCGGTGCCGGGCGAGGGCGTGGCCAGGACGCCGACCGGCGCAGTCGAGCTGGCTGACAAGATGGGGTATCCGGTAGTGCTCAAGATCGTCTCGCCCGACATCCTGCACAAGACCGAGGCCGGCGGCGTGCTGGTGGGCCTGAAAAGCGCCGCGGATGTGGAGCGCGGTTACCTGACCATCGTCGGGAATGCGAAGAAGTACGCTCCCAACGCCAATATCGTTGGCGTTCAGGTGCAGCAGATGATTACCGGCGGGCAGGAGGTCATCATTGGCGCCGTCACCGATCCGTCCTTCGGCAAGCTCGTGGCCTTCGGCCTGGGCGGCGTGCTGGTGGAAGTGCTCAAGGACATTACCTTCCGCATGGCCCCGGCCAGCCAGGAGGATGCGCTGTCGATGCTCGACGGCATTGCCGCCGCCGAAGTGCTCAAAGGCGTGCGCGGCGCCGATCCGGCCAATCGCGAGGCGCTGGCCGGCATGATCCAGCGCGTGTCGGAGCTGGTGAGCGATTTCCCGGATATCTCGGAGCTTGACCTTAACCCGGTATTCGCCAGCAAGGACGGCGCCATTGCCGCCGACGTGCGCATCGTGGTGGACTTCGCGCCGCAGCCGGAGCGCTATCGCCCCAGCCAGGAAGACATCGTCAGGCAGATGAACCGCATCATGCGTCCCGATTCGGTGGCCGTGATCGGCGCATCAAACGAGGACGGCAAGATCGGCAACTCGGTGATGAAGAACCTGATCAACGGCGGCTACTGGGGCAAGATCTACCCGATCCATCCCAAGGGTGGCGAGATCATGGGCATGACCGCGTACAAGAGCGTGCTCGACGTGCCGGGCGAGGTGGATGTGGCGGTGTTCGCCATTCCCGCCAAGCTGGTGGCCGGGGCGCTGGAAGAGGTGGGCGAGAAGCATATTCCAGGCGCGGTGCTGATTCCCTCAGGGTTTGCCGAGACCGGCAACGTGGAAGGGCAGGAAGAGATCGTCGCCATCGCGCGCAAGCACGATATCCGCTTGATGGGGCCGAATATCTACGGCTTCTACTACACGCCAAAGAACCTGTGCGCGACCTTCTGCACGCCTTACGATGTCAAGGGCAAGGCGGCGCTGTCGTCGCAGTCCGGCGGCATCGGCATGGCCATCATCGGCTTCTCGCGTTCGGCCAAGATGGGCGTTTCGGCCATTGTCGGGCTGGGCAACAAGTCCGATATCGATGAGGACGACCTGCTTACCTTCTTCGAGCAGGACGACAACACCGAGATCATCGCCCAGCACTGCGAGGACCTGAAGGACGGCCGCGCCTTCGCCGAAGCCGCAAAGCGGGTGTCGAAGAAGAAGCCGGTGGTGGTGCTCAAGGCCGGACGCACCAGCATGGGCGCGCGCGCCGCCAGTTCGCACACCGGCGCGCTGGCCGGCAACGATAAGATCTACGAGGACGTGTTCCGGCAGTGCGGCGTGATCCGTGCGCGCTCGCTGCGCGATCTGCTGGAGTATGCGCGGGGGATTCCGAAGCTGCCGACGCCCAAGGGCGAGAACGTGGTGATCATCACGGGCGCAGGCGGCTCGGGCGTGCTGTTGTCGGATGCGTGCGTGGACAACAACCTGTCGCTGATGACCATGCCGGACGATCTCGACGCGGCCTTCCGCAAGTTCATCCCGCCCTTTGGCGCGGCGGGCAACCCGGTCGATATCACCGGCGGCGAACCGCCATCCACCTACAAGAACACCCTGCGCCTGGGCATGGAGGACCCGCGCATCCACGCCATCATCCTGGGCTACTGGCACACCATCATCACGCCACCGATGGTGTTCGCGAAGCTGGTGGTGGAGGTGAAGGAGGAAATGGCGGCGCGTGGCATCGAGAAGCCGATCGTGGCCTCGCTGGCAGGCGACGTGCAGGTGGAGGAGGCAGCCGAGTACCTGTACGAACACGGCGTGCCGTCGTATGCCTACTCCACAGAGATCCCGGTCGCGGTGCTGGGCGCCAAATACAAGTGGGCTCGCGGCGCCGGCAAGATCTGAGGGCAAGACCCAGCGGCAAGGCCGGGCCCGCCGCGCGCGGGCCCGGCTTTCGACAATGTGGGACAAGGGTGGACGCGGGCAGCATGCCGCGCCCGCCGGAGGAGTGGACTGTGCAAACGTGGATTCGCTTCCAGACCGGGGACGGGGAGATCGGTTTTGGCCGTATCGAGGGGGATCATGTCATCGAGTACGACGGCCCCGGCTACGCGCGGCCGGAACCCACCGGCGCGGCTTTGCCGCGCGAGGGGCTGCGCCTGCTGAGCCCGTGCGACCCGGGCAAGATCGTGGCGCTATGGAACAACTTCCATGCGCTGGCGCGCAAGCTCGAAAAACCGGTGCCGGCGCACCCGCTGTTCCTGATCAAGCCGGCGAGCTCGGTGGCTGGCCCGGGCGATGCCATCCTGCGGCCGCGCAGCTATGGGGGCAAGATCGTCTACGAGGGCGAACTGGGCATCGTGATCGGGCGCCGTTGCCGCAACGTGTCGCCGGAAGAGGCCGCCTCGCATATCTTTGGCTATACCGTGGTCAACGACGTGACCGCCGGAGAGATCATTGCCGAGGATCCCGCTTTCCCGCAATGGTGCCGCGCCAAGGGCTTCGATACCTTCGGCTGCCTGGGGCCGGCCATCGTCACGAATTTCGACTGGCGTGCCGCGTGCGTGGTGACGCGGCTGGACGGGGCGGAGCGGCAGAACTACCCGCTGTCGGACCTGATCTTCTCGCCTGAGCAGCAGGTCAGCCTGATCTCGCAGGATCTCACGCTGATGCCTGGCGACGTGATCGCCTGCGGCACTTCACTCGGTGTCGGATCGATGAAGGATGGCGCCGTGGTCGAGGTGACGATCGAGGGCATCGGTTCACTGGTCAACCACATGCGCGGCTGAGCGGGTGCGCGGGCGCGGGCAAGGCCAGCGCCCGGCAGGCGTCAGAGCGGCAGTGTCAGCAGCAGGGTCAGGGCGGAGGTGTCGCGCAGCCGGACGCGCCCGGCCAGCCAGCGCAATGCGTTGCATGCCGCGGCGCATCCCTTGCGCAGGCGGCGACTGAGCCCCAGCCGTGCAAGTACCCGCAGGGGGACATTCAGCACCAGTGGCACATGCTTGCGGCAGAAGGCGATCTTGCGCACATAGCCATCGACTTCCCACAGCCAGGTGGTGTCGGCGGGGAAATAGCCGATGTCGCCGGCCTTGAGCACATGGACCTGGCCGCCCGGGCTGGTTACCTTCACCTGCCCATCCAGGATAAACACGGTTTCCTCCCAGCCGTAGTACCACTCGAAGGTGCCGGTGGTGCATTCCCAGATATTGGTGGATGCCAGGCCATCGATCGCGCCCGAGTGCTGGGCGGCATGCGTCCGCGGGGCACCGGTACGGATCCAGGATGGTTCGATCGGACAGTTCTGCAATGCAAGCGCACGGGAGCTGGCGAACGTCCCCTCGCGGCGCTGAGCGCGGGCACCGGCTGGTGCGCCGGCTTCGAACATGTTCTGTCCCATGCCAGTCTCCGTTCCTGTGCGTAGTGGGCAGACCATAGCGCGCCACGTTCGCCGGCGGCAGTGCGCTGGCGCACATTCGGCGCGCGCAATACGGCACGCAGCAGGCAGAAAAGGGCGCTTTCCCGCGCCCTTTTCTGCCTGCTGCGTCGTGTCGGGCTACCGCTGCCTTAGTTCGCTTTCTGGCCCATCGCGCGAAGGTAATCGCACTTTTTGTCGAGAATCAGGCGGCTGAGGAAGTCAGCATCGTAGGCGTTGAGCAGGTGCGCGTGGTACTCCTCGATATAGCGCGCGATCCGGCTCTGTTCGCATTCGATACCGCACAGCCACGCGTACATCTCGCTGTCCCAGCGAAAGCGCAGGCCAAGCTCGGTGAATGCGGCGTTGTAGGCTGCGAGTTGCGATTCGTCGTTGGCGCGCGGGGCTGCGGCGTCGGCTTGGGCGGCGGGGCGGGCTTCGAACTGGACCTGGTTCATGATCGGACTCCTCGGGCGGCTATCAAAGGTGGGCCTGAGCTGAGGATAGGTTTGCCGATCAATTAACGATAATTAAAGTTTAACTGAATAACCATAAGTTATCGCTTATGCTTTATCAGCCTGTCCACACCGGTGATGCGCTGGATCAGGCTGGCCCCTTCTTCCATCAGGAAATGCTTGAAGGCGAGCGCCACCGGCGGCAGCCGCTTGTTTTTGCGATGCACCACATACCAGTTGAGCATTACCGGGAACCCCTCGATATCCAGCACGGCGAGATTGCCTGTCTGCAGTGCCAGCCCTACGGTATGCGCCGACAGGAAGGCGATGCCCATGTTGGCGATCACCGCCTGCTTGATGGTTTCGGTGCTCTTGATCTCCATGGCGATGCGCAGGTTGGACAGTCGCCCGGCGAAGCCTTCCTGCATGGAGTTCCAGGTGTCGGACCCTTTCTCGCGCGCGACGAAGGCTTCGTCTGCCAGAGCCGCGAGCGGGACGTTGCGCTCGCCCACCAGGCGGTGGTTGGGCGCGGCAACGATGACATAGGGGTGGGGCGCGAACGATTCGCTGATGGTGTCCATGCCTTCCGGCGGGCGAACCATCACCGCCAGGTCGGTCAGGTTGCCGGCAAGCTGGTGCAGCAATTCCTCGCGATTGTGCACTGCGAGATTGAGCGTCACGCCGGCATGCCGTTGCATGAATTCCGCCAGCAACCGCGGAAAAAAGTAATCGCCGGCGCTGATCACGGCCACATTGAGCCGCCCGCCGGAGATCCCTTTGAGCTGCGACATGGCGTCTTCCGCTTCGCGGAATTGCTGCATGATGCTGCGGCTGTAGTGCAGCATTTCAATCCCGGCCGGCGTGAGATAGATCTTCTTGCCGAGCTGTTCGAACAGCGGGAGTCCGACATGGCCTTCGAGCTGCCGCACCTGCGTCGATACCGCCGGCTGCGTCAGGTGTAGCTCTTCCGCCGCCCGCGAAAAGCTCAGGTGCCGGGCAACCGTCTCGAAAACCTTGAGCTGGCGCAGCGTCGCGTTCTTCATGCACTCATCCGCCCAATCTATAAAGGATCGTAAATGATCATAATAAAAAACTTTATGCTTAGCCGAACTTAGTTTGAACTAGCATCAGTCCACGGATGCACGTGCCGCAATGTCAGGCGCGCTCAATCAAGTAGTGACCAAGGGCTCCCCCTCACAGAGAAGCCTACCCGTCGCGCCGCAGAGCGCGATACGCACTATGCAGGAGACACGACATGGCGCATGACAATATGGCGGCCCCGGGCCGTTCGGGCTGGCTTGGCAATCGCTGGTTCCAGCTGGCAATCGGTGTGGTTTGCATGGGGCTGGTGGCGAACCTGCAGTACGGCTGGACTTTATTCGTGGGCCCGATGAATGCCAAGCACCACTGGGGCGAGTCCGCCATCCAGGTGGCCTTTTCCATCTTCATCGTGACCGAGACCTGGCTGGTGCCGCTGGAAGGCTGGCTGGTCGACAAGATCGGCCCGCGCCCGGTGGTGGCGGGCGGCGCGCTGTGCGCGGGGCTGGCCTGGGTCATCAACGCCTATGCGACGAGCCTGCCGCAGCTTTACCTCGCGGCGGTGATTGCCGGCATCGGCGCCGGCGGCGTCTACGGTACCTGCGTGGGCAATGCGCTCAAGTGGTTTCCGGACAAGCGCGGGCTGGCCGCCGGCCTGACTGCTGCCGGCTTCGGCGCGGGCTCGGCGCTCACCGTGATCCCCATCGCCAACATGATCCAGCGCTCCGGCTACGAGCACGCCTTTATCACCTTCGGCATCCTGCAAGGCATTTGCATCCTGCTGATGGCCTTGCTGCTGGTCAAGCCGCGTCCGCCCGCCGGCGCCGTGGCCGCCAAGGCGGTGCTGACCAATCCCATCGAGTTCACGCCGGGGCGGATGGTGAAGACGCCTGTGTTCTGGGTCATCTACGCGTCCTTTGTGGCGGTAGCGGCGGGCGGCATCATGGCCACCGCGCAGTTGGGACCGATCGCCCGGGACTTCGGTTTCGCATCGATGCCGGTGACGATGCTGGGATTCACGCTGCCGCTGCTTACCATGACGCTGTCGATCGATAACCTGTGCAATGGCCTGACGCGGCCGCTGTGCGGATTCATCTCGGACCGCATCGGGCGCGAGAACACCATGTTCTTTATCTTCATCGGCGAGGGGCTGTCGCTGCTCGGCCTGATGCAGTTCGGCCACAACCCGTACTGGTTCATGACGTTCGCGGCACTCACATTCCTGTTCTGGGGCGAGATTTTCTCGATCTTTCCCGCGCTGTGCGCCGACACCTTCGGCAGCAAGTTCGCTGCGGCCAACGCGGGCACCCTGTACACCGCCAAGGGCACGGCAGCGATGCTGGTACCGCTGGCCTCGGTCCTGTCGGCGCGAGGCGGGTGGGACGCGGTCTTTACGGTAGCGGCGGCCGTGACCATCGCCGCCGGACTGTCCGCCAAGTTCGTGCTGGCCCCGATGCGAAGGCGGTTTATCACCGGTCATGTCGAGTCCCTGGTGCCGGCGGCCGACAGCCCGGCCTACCTGGCGGGACTATCCCCCCGCAAGAGCGACTGAATCCCCAGCCGGGCCCGGACCGCGTCAAGCGAATCCGGGCCCGATTGCCATCACGATGCGCCGCGCCTCATGCATACAGAAGGGGTAATCATGAATATTTCGCTTCCGCAGTTGAAGGCCTTTGCCGCCGTGGCGCGACAGAAGAGCTTTACCCGCGCCGCAGCCGAGCTTGGACTCACGCAGTCCGCCATCAGCCGCAGCGTGCGCGAGCTGGAAGACGAGATCGACCAGCGCCTGTTCGACCGCACCACACGCCAGGTCGAACTCACTGATGCCGGCGAGCACCTGTCGCAGCGCATCTGCCACCTGATCGAAGAAGTCGAGCAGACGCTGCGCGAGAGCCAGGGTGCTGGCAAGCCGTGCCAGGGCACGGTGCAGATTGCGTCCGATCCGGTGTTGTCGTCGATGTCGCTGCCTGGCTGGCTGGCGGGTTGCCGGGCGGCATGGCCAGGGATTGGCATCTGCCTGAAGGACCGCTCGCACGAGTCCGTGTTGCAATGCGTGCGCAGCGGCGAGGTGGACTTCGGCATCTCCACCAATCCGGAGGCGGGAGACGATCTGTTTTGCGAAGCGCTGTGTTCGGATCCGTTTCACGCTGTGCTGCCTTCGCAGCATCCGCTGGCCTCGCGGGAGACGATAGGATGGGRCGATCTCAACGATGCCAACGTGTTGATGCTGGACCAGCACTCGGGGATCCAGCCGGCCGTGGAGCAGGCGTTTGGCGTTTATCACGTGCGCGCGGGGTCGCTGCAGGCGCTGGGGCATTTTGCGGCGATTTTCGGCATGGTGGCGTTGGGGCTGGGCATCGGGATCGTGCCGTCGCGGGCCAATTCGGCTGGCTTGAGCCCAGCTGCGGTGATGAGGCCATTGCGGCCGCAGGTCACGTCTTCGGTGATGCTGGTGCGGCGCAAGAGCCGTTCGCTCAAGCCTAATGCTGCCGCCATCTGGGATGCGCTGCGTGGGATGGAGTATGAGCAGGCGTTGGTGGCGCGGGTGGGGTAGGGCGGAGCGGCCACCGCCTGCGGGGAGCGGCACAGGGGCTGTTGCTGAGATGTCAAACTTGTTCTGATATATTACATACAGGATATTTACACATAGTGCGACGCAGCATATAATGAAAACTCCTACCCACCATCCTTACTGGAGTTTTCTGATGGACAGCGCTCTTCTTCTCGGTCTCGCCCTTGGCCTGGTTTCGCTTGGCGTCGGTGTCACCTTCCTGATCGCCACCCGCGTGCCTACCCTCGTGCTGATCCGCGCCCAGGAGCACGGTCGCTTTGCCGGCCTCGGCGCGTCGCAGGAAACTGCCGGTGTTGGCCGCGCCAGTCCCGCCGCAACCGGCGTGAGTGTGCAACCTCAGTTGGCCCGCGCCTGATGTTGGCGTGGTGTGATCGGCAGAGCCCGGCTGCCGATCGCTGCCACTACGCTTTGGTTGAGGCCCTACCCGCCAAGTATGCCTTTGGGCTTGTCTGCAGAGCCACCCCGGGTTCCGTTTTTCACTTTGTTCGGTCCGATATCCTGGCGTGCCGGTTGGTTGCGACCGCCGCTATTGCGCACTGGTCTGAACGCAGCCTGCGCTACAGGCACGCGTATGCATCAAGCCTGCGCCTCTCCGCTCTTCTTTCCTGAAGGGCCAGACATTCAGCACATTCACCCGTTCGCGAGCCTGACCTTATCTAGGGACTTTCCCGAGGGTGGGTCTTGATGCTTTGGGCCCGAGCACTCCGCACGCCCCGTTTCCAATTGCGTTTACCGCTATTCCCCACGCCCCATTGATGTGGCGCGGCGCTCTAAGTCATTGATCCGTCAGCAGGCCATTCTGGCGTGGCCGCCTGCTTTGATGCGCGTGGCGCACGAGTAACCTGCGTGCCGCCTTCTGGTGCGCCACCGCGGCGCTTGCCACACGATTTCAGTGGATTCCGAGTCGCCCAAAAGCGTCTTGACTATATTGATATATCACATACTGTATAGCAATGAAACGACCGCAGTATCTGGGATGGCGCACAGGAGCGCCATCCCGAAGAGGTGTCCGAAGACGCCCTTTCCACATAAGGCGGCCCTGCCCGCCGTAAGGAGACACCAATGGAACATCAGCAAAACGCGCCCGAGTCACGCTTTGCCTCACCTTGGGTACAGCTCGTTTTTGGCGTGATCTGCATGGCGATGATCGCCAATATGCAGTACGGCTGGACGCTGTTCGTCAATCCGATCGACGACAAGTACCACTGGGGCCGCACGGCGATCCAGGTGGCATTCACCATCTTCGTCGTCACCGAAACCTGGCTGGTGCCGATCGAAGGCTACCTGGTCGACAAGTATGGCCCGCGTCCCGTGGTGGTGGGTGGCGGCCTGCTGTGCGCGATTGCGTGGGCGTTGAACTCCGTGGCTTCGTCGCTGCCGATGCTGTACTTCGCTGCGGCGGTTGGCGGGGTAGGGGCGGGCGCGGTCTACGGCACCTGCGTGGGCAATGCGCTCAAGTGGTTCCCCAACCGGCGCGGGCTGGCTGCGGGGATCACCGCAGCCGGCTTTGGCGCGGGCTCGGCGCTCACTGTGGTGCCGATCGCCAACATGATCAAGAGCAGCGGCTATGAGGCCACCTTCCTGTGGTTCGGACTGGGCCAGGGCCTGATCGTGTTCTTCCTGGGCATGGCGCTCTATCCGCCTTCTGCCAAGGTGCTGAACCAGGTCACGAGCGCGGTCAAGACCGCCGCCTACAACGCCTCGCCGCGCCAGGTCCTGTCGTCGCCGATCTTCTGGGTGATGTACGCCATGTTCGTGATGATGGCGGCTGGCGGCCTGATGGCTACCGCGCAGCTCGGCCCGATCGCCAAGGACTTCGGGCTGGATGGCGTGCCGGTTTCGCTGCTCGGCCTCACGCTGCCGGCCCTGACCTTCGCCCTGACCATCGACCGCGTGCTCAATGGCCTGACCCGTCCGTTCTTCGGCTGGATCTCGGACAACATCGGCCGCGAGAACACCATGTGCCTGGCTTTTGCCATCGAAGCGGTCGGCATCCTGCTGCTGGCCAGGTACGGGCAGGATCCCATCGCATTCGTGGTGCTGACCGGCGTCGTGTTCTTCGCCTGGGGTGAAATCTACAGCCTGTTCCCGGCCACCTGCGGCGATACCTTCGGTCCCAAGTTCGCTGCCACCAATGCCGGGCTGCTATACACGGCCAAGGGCACTGCGGCGCTGCTGGTGCCGTTCTCCAGTGTCATCACCGCCGCGACCGGCGACTGGCACGCGGTCTTCATGCTTGCGTCCGGCATGGCAGGGCTGTCCGCCTTTCTGGCCCTGTTCGTGCTCAAGCCGATGCGGCAGGCGCACGCCAGGAAGTACGTGCATGCCAATACCGCGGCGCCGATGGGATACCGCGCGGTGCCTGAGGACCTTACCTGAGAGGCGCGTTGGGCCGGCTGCAGGCGGTAGCTTGCCTGCGCGTGGCGGGAATAGGGATATGATCGAAGGCAACGCCCCGCCCGCGCCGCCCGCCCCCGGCAGCGCGGCCGCCGGGCGGGCAAGGCAGGATAAGACCAGAGCGGCGGGCAAGCGTGTCAAGCGCTTGCCCCGTTGCCATTCGGCACCCACGAGAGACAGTCACCGAGATTGCCATGAACCCGGTCGTCATT
The DNA here is from genome assembly GCF_056397325.1 of Cupriavidus sp. 05N39. Classification (NCBI taxonomy): domain Bacteria; kingdom Pseudomonadati; phylum Pseudomonadota; class Betaproteobacteria; order Burkholderiales; family Burkholderiaceae; genus Cupriavidus; species Cupriavidus sp. 05N39. Next base: position 48,052 of record NZ_JBFTNE010000029.1, on the reverse strand, counting down.
CCCATCGCGGTCCAGGATATCGGCAAGCAGCGCAAGCGCCGTCAACCCAAGGGGCGGCAGGCCGATCCGGCCGCGCTGGCCGAGGTGAGAGCCTTGCTGGGCGATGCCTCCCGCCGGCGCGACCTGCTGATCGAACACCTGCACGCCATCAACGACCATTACGGCCAGCTCGCCATCCCGCACCTGGTGGCGCTGGCGCACGAGATGCGGCTGTCGCAGGCCGAGGTCTACGAGGTCGCCACTTTCTATCACCACTTCGACGTGGTGCGCGAGGATCCGGATGGCGCGATCCGGCCGCCGGCGGCCGTGACGGTGCGCGTGTGCGAAGGCATCGCCTGCGAGCTTGCGGGTGCCCGCGACCTGCTCGCCAGGCTGCCGGCCCTGCTGGGCAGCGAGGTCAAGGTCGTGGCGGCGCCGTGCATCGGCCGGTGCGAGCGCGCGCCCGCGGCGCTGGTCGGACAGAATCCCGTTGATTTCGCCAGCGCGCCAGCCATTGCCGGCACGGTGGCCGCGCGCGCCGTGCGGCATAAGCCGGAAGCCTATCTGGGCTACGACGACTATCGCGCGCAGGGCGGCTACCAGTTGCTGCGGGACTTGGCGGCGGGCGAGCGCGATTTCGAATCCGTGCTTCGCACAATGGAGGATTCCGGCCTGCGCGGGCTGGGCGGAGCGGGTTTCCCCACCGGGCGCAAATGGCGCATCGTGATGGCCGAGGCGGCGCCGCGCCTGATGGCGGTCAACCTGGACGAGGGCGAGCCAGGCACCTTCAAGGATCGCGTCTACCTGGAACGGGATCCGCATCGCTTCCTGGAAGGCATGCTGATCGCCGCCGCGGTGACGCAGGTCTCGGCGATCTATCTCTACCTGCGCGACGAGTATGCCGGTTGCCGGGCGGTGCTTGGCGAGGAACTGCGCCGCCTGCATGCCGATCCGCCGGTGCCGGGTTTGCCTGACATCCAGCTGCGCCGCGGCGCCGGTGCGTATATCTGCGGCGAAGAGTCGGCCATGATCGAATCGATCGAAGGCAAGCGCGGCATGCCCAGGCTGCGTCCGCCTTACGTGGCGCAGGTCGGCTTGTTCGGCCGGCCCACGCTGGAGCACAACTTCGAGACGCTCTACTGGGTGCGCGAGCTACTGGAGAAGGGCGCGGAATGGTTCTCCGCGCAGGGGCGCAATGGCCGGCATGGCCTGCGTTCCTTTTCGGTGTCGGGGCGGGTGAGGCGGCCGGGCGTGCATCTGGCGCCGGCGGGCATCACCGTAAGGGAACTGATCGAGGAGTACTGCGGCGGCATGCAGGACGGCCACGGCTTCTACGGTTACCTGCCGGGCGGCGCCTCCGGCGGCATCCTGCCGGCGTCGCTGGGCGACATCCCGCTGGATTTCGATACGCTGCAGCCCTACGGCTGCTTTATCGGCTCGGCCGCTATCGTGGTGTTCTCCGAGCAGGACAGCGCCGTTGCCGTGGCGCGCAACCTGATGCATTTCTTCAAGCAGGAATCCTGCGGACAGTGCACGCCATGCCGCGTGGGCACCGCCAAGGCGCTGGATGTGATCGGGCAGCCGAAGTGGGACCTGCCCGCGCTGGCGGACCTGTCCGCGGTAATGCGCGACGCCTCGATCTGCGGGCTGGGGCAGGCCGCGCCCAACCCGGTGGATTGCGTGATCAAGTATTTCCCGCAGGAACTGGCCTGAGCCGCGAGGACGATATGAATGCACTGACCCGCGCCGAACGTGCGCAAGTCGAAGCCTCCTCCAGCACCACGGTGACTTTTCGCCTGAATGGCCGGGAAGTCTCCGCAAGGCCGGGCGAGAGCCTGCTCAAGGTGGCGCAGCGCGAGGGCTTTGACGTGCCGCACCTGTGCTACAAGGACGGCCTGGACACCGCCGGCAACTGCCGCGCCTGCATGGTGGAGATCAAGGGCGAGCGCGTGCTGGCGCCGTCTTGCTGCCGTTACCCGGCTCAGGGCATGGACGTCGAGACCGGCTCGGAGCGCGCGGTGCGCGCGCAGCGCATGGTGCTGGAGTTGCTGCAATCCGATATGTCCGAGGCGCACTACACGCGCAACAACGAACTGGACCAGTGGTCCGCGCGGCTGGCAGTCGGCAAGCCGCGCTTTGCGCCGCGCGCCGCGGTGCCGGCGGACTTGTCCCATCCGGCCATCGCCGTCAATCTCGATGCCTGCATCCAGTGCACCCGCTGCGTGCGCGCCTGCCGCGACGAGCAGGTCAACGATGTGATCGGCCTGGCCTTTCGCGGCGACCACGCCGCGATTGTGTTCGACATGGACGATCCGATGGGCGCTTCCACCTGCGTGGCCTGCGGGGAGTGCGTGCAGGCCTGTCCGACCGGCGCGCTGATGCCCGCGCGCGACGCGGCGCTGCCGGTGCCGGAGCGCCAGGTGGATTCGGTCTGCCCGTATTGCGGCGTGGGCTGCCAGCTCACCTACAACGTCAAGGACAACCGCATCCTGTTTGTCGAGGGACGCGACGGCCCGGCCAACCAGAAGCGCCTGTGCGTGAAGGGCCGCTACGGTTTCGACTACGCGCAGCATCCGCACCGGCTCACCGTGCCGCTGGTGCGGCGCGAGGGTGTCCCCAAGCGCGGCGATTTCGTGATGGACCCCGAACGCGTGATGGACGTATTCCGCGAAGCCAGCTGGGAAGAGGCGCTCGCGCTCGCGGGCGGCAAGCTGGCAGGCATTCGCGATACGCACGGCAAGCGCGCGCTGGCCGGCTTCGGTTCCGCCAAGGGCAGCAACGAAGAGGCTTACCTGTTCCAGAAGCTGGTGCGCACCGGCTTCGGCAGCAATAACGTGGACCATTGCACGCGGCTTTGCCATGCCTCGTCGGTGGCGGCGCTGCTTGAAGGGATCGGCTCGGGCGCGGTGTCCAACCCGGTGATGGATGTGGCTCGCGCCGAAGTGGTGATCGTGATCGGCGCCAATCCCTCCGTCAATCATCCGGTGGCGGCGAGCTGGATCAAGAACGCGGTGAAGAACGGCACCAGGCTGATCGTGGCCGATCCGCGCCGCTCCGACCTGGCCCGCTTCGCCCATCGTTTCCTGCAATTCCAGCCCGATACCGATGTGGCGCTGCTCAACGCGATGATGCATGTCATCGTGGATGACGGGCTGGTCGACAAGGCGTTCATCGCCAGCCGCACCATCGGCTACGACGAACTGCTGCGCAATGTGGCCGCCTACAGCCCGGAGGCGATGGCGCCCATCTGCGGCATCGATGCCGACACCATCCGTTATGTGGCGCGCATGTATGCCACTGCCAAAGCCTCGATGATTCTCTGGGGAATGGGCATCTCCCAGCACGTGCACGGCACCGACAATGCCCGTTGCCTGATCGCGCTGGCGCTGATGACGGGGCAGATCGGCCGGCCGGGCACGGGGCTGCATCCGCTGCGCGGGCAGAACAACGTGCAGGGCGCTTCCGACGCCGGCCTGATCCCGATGATGTACCCGGACTACCAGCGCGTCGACGATCCCGAGGCCATTACCCGTTTCGAGTCGCTGTGGGGCGTGCCGCTGGACCACCAGCCGGGGCTGACCGTTGTCGAAGTCATGCAGGCCATCGAGCGCGGCGAAGTACGCGGCATGTACATCATGGGCGAGAATCCGGCCATGTCCGATCCCGACGCCCGCCATGCGCGCGAGGCGCTGGCGGCGCTGGACCACCTGGTGGTGCAGGATATCTTCCTGACGGAGACGGCCTACCTGGCCGACGTGGTGCTGCCGGCATCGGCGTTTCCGGAAAAAACCGGCACCTTTACCAACACGGACCGCACCGTGCAGCTCGGGCGCCAGGCGATCGATCCGCCAGGGCAGGCGCGCCAGGACCTGTGGATCATCCAGCAGATGGCGGCCAGGCTCGGGCTGGACTGGCCGTACGCGAGCGTGGCCGATGTGTTCGATGAGATGCGCCACGCCATGCCCAGCATCGGCGGCATTACCTGGGAGCGCCTGCAGCGCGAGAACGCGGTGACCTACCCCTGCCGTGCCGAAGGCGATCCCGGCGAGCCCGTGATCTTCACCGACGCGTTTCCCACCGCGACGGGCAAGGCCCGCTTCGTGCCCGCCGACATCATTCCCGCCGCCGAGCGGCCCGACGAGGAATACCCGACGGTGCTGATCACCGGGCGGCAACTGGAGCACTGGCACACCGGCAGCATGACGCGGCGCGCCGGCGTGCTGGACGCGATCGAGCCGGAACCGGTGGCGCTGGTGCATCCCCTCGACCTCGCCGCGCTCGGCGGCCAGCCCGGCGACCTGGTGACGCTGGCTTCGCGCCGGGGGCAGGTATCGCTGTTCGCGCGCGCGGACGATGGCACCCCGCGCGGTGCCGTGTTCGTGCCGTTCTGCTACTACGAGGCCGCCATCAACAAACTCACCAATGCGGCGCTGGATCCTTTTGGCAAGATCCCGGAATTCAAGTACTGCGCGATCCGGATGATGCTGGGCGGAGAGATGCCGCGGCAGTCCAGCTACGGAGGCGGGCAGATCCTGGCGGGGACGATTCCGGGGACGACGCAATAGGGTAGGGCGACGCTTGGCCATTTTCCGGATTTTCGGGAAATTGATTGTTGTATTTTCCGGCTAATCAATGCAGGCAGACGGGACTACGCTATGGTCATGGCGCGGTCCCGCGCCGCTGAGAACCTGCTTGAAGGAGCCCTGCAATGAAAGCTGTTGGCCTGACCCGTTACCTTCCGGTCGACGACCCGCAATCCCTGGTCGATGTCGAGATTGCAACCCCCGTGCCTGAAGGCCGCGACCTGTTGGTCAAGGTGGCGGCGATTTCAGTCAATCCCGTGGATACCAAGGTACGGGCCCCGAAAGACAAGGTGGAGCCCGCCGTGCGCGTCCTGGGATGGGATGCCGCCGGCACGGTCGCCGCGGTCGGGCCGGATGTGACGCTGTTCAAGGTGGGCGATCCGGTCTTCTACGCTGGCAGCATTACCCGGCCCGGCGCCAATAGCGAGTTCCACCTCGTCGACGAGCGCATCGTCGGCCATAAGCCCGCCTCGCTCGACTTTGCTCATGCCGCGGCCTTGCCGCTGACTGCGATCACGGCCTGGGAAGCCTTGTTCGATCGCCTGGGCGTGTCGCCCCGGGGCGAGCACGCGGGGCGTTCCGTGCTCGTGATCGGCGGGGCAGGGGGCGTGGGCTCCATCGGCATCCAGTTGGCCAGGACCCTGGCGGGGCTGACCGTCATCGCCACGGCGTCGCGGCCCGAGTCGGCCGCCTGGTGCCGCAAGCTCGGTGCCGACCACACCATCGACCATCGCGGCGACATGCCCGCGCAACTACGCAGCCTCGGGTTTGCCGAAGTCGATTACATCCTTTGCTTCAACGATACCGACCGCCACTTCGGCACCATGGCAAGCGTGATCRCCCCGCAAGGCAAGATCTGCTCGATCGTGGAGAACAGCGGCGAACTGGCCGTGGGCGACCTGAAGAGCAAGAGCGCCACGTTTGTGTGGGAGTTCATGTTCACCCGCTCGATGTTCGGCACGCCGGACATGGTCGAGCAGCACCGGCTGCTTAACGAGGTGGCGCGGCTGGTCGATGCCGGCCGGCTGGAGACCACGCTGGGGGAGCACCTCGGGCGTATCGATGCGGCCAACCTGCGCCGGGCCCACGCCATCCTGGAGAGCGGGCAGACAATAGGCAAGCTGGTACTCGAAGGGTTTTGATGGGAGGCTGGCGGGCGGTCTGGCAACGGGGGGCTGGCCGGCACGCCGGCCAGCGTTTTCTGTCCGATAAGCAATTAACCGCCAGGAATTTTCCCCAGCCACCAATAGTGGGTATGTGGCATGCCACATACCCACTTAGCCGACAGGATTGCTGCGGCGAACTGGCGAGGAGGGGCAGTTTCCCGCTAGTTTGGCCGGTCCAGGTTCAGGCTTGGGCTTCGACCTCGGCCATGCGCGCCGGCACACCGAGGGACGATGTGCCGACAGTGCCGCCGATGAACGCCACCATGCGCGCGATGACAGCTGCGTCATGTAGCACGCGGCGATGCCCGAGCCCGTCCGTGGCCATCAGTTGCGCACCGGGCCAGGCGCCGGCAATTGCCGCGCCGTTTTCCCAACCCACTTCCTTGTCCTGGCGGTCGTGGATCACCAGGGTCGGTGGGACCGGCACGGCGTTGCCGAGCGCGGGGACGTTGAAGGCCGACCACGGCATGCCCAGCCAGCGCTCGCTGTTGCGCTGCATGCGCGCGAGCACACCGGGGCCAATGCCCAGCCGCCAGGCCAATGCCGCGGCGGCGTTGTGCATGTCCGCCGGCGGGCCGATCATCACGGCAGCCTGCAGGTGCAGGCCTTCGCGCATGGCCAGCGCCAGTGCGGCGCTGCCGAGCGAATGCGCGATCACGGCGTGGACCGGTCCGGCATGCCATGCCGTGGCCAGCAGCGCGCGCGACATTTCCACGACGGAGCTCTGGCCAGTGCCACGCGCGCCCGCGTCGGAGCCGCCGTGCGATAGCGCGTCGAAGGCCACCACGCGCATGCCTGCGGCCAGCAGCGGCGCGACCAGGGGCTGCCATTGCGCCGCATGGCCGCCCCAGCCGTGGGCCAGCAACACCGTGGGGCCCTCGCTGCCCCAGCGATAGACACGCACACGCCGGCTCGCTCCCTGGCCGGTCACCAATGCCCAGTCAACGCGGGCACGGGCAAGCAACTCCCGGCCCGCGCCATCGGGGGCTTTGCCATGGGGGGGGCGGAACCAGGCGCGTTCCAGCGCGCGCGCGGCGCCGGCGGGGTAGAGGAGGCCGGCCAGTTGCCAGCCAAGGCGCGCCCAGCGCATCGGGCTGCTTGGTACCGGCGCGGCTTGCCGGGTTTTGGTGGATGGGTAAGTCGCTTGCGTCACGGCGGGCATCTCCAGCAAATATTTGCAATGTCCTGAGTGGGGTCTGCGGTTTCGGGGGCCGTGGCATCCGGTAAGACCGACCAGTCGTGCTATTTTTTATTTCAAAAAAAGACGACGTCCGGTCGTCCCGTATTTCGCCCTGATTTATCTCATGCGGCGTCGCGGCGTCTCGCAGGCGGTCCCGTAAGTGCCGCGCTACTTGCGCTCCGGTTGCGCCACCTCGGCACGCCTGAGCAGGGCTTCGAAGGCACGGCGCGCCATGATCTCGGTGTCCTCACGGCCCAGCAGCTTGAAAGACTGCTGAAACGACRTGCCGATGCCAACCATCTCGAAGGCGAATTGCCGCGCGTCTTGCGCTTGGGAAAGGTCGCCTTCCTCGATGGCGTCGGTCACGGCCCGGGCGATGAGGCTGTGCCAGTCCTTCAGCGATTGCACCACCTGATCCCTGATGGTGCCTGGGCGGTCGCGGTATTCCTGGCCCAGCGCCATGAACAGGCAGCGGCCCCTGTTGACGGATCCGCCAAGCCAGAGCATGTAGCCTTCGAAGAGGGCTTGCACCCGCCGCGAGCCCCTCGGCTGACGCATGGCCGGCCGGATGACGACATCGGAGAAGCGCTCTAGGGCCAACGCCAGGACGGCTTCCTGCAATGCCTCCTTGGACTTGAAGTGGGCATACAACCCACTTTTCGACATACTGGTGTCGGCCGCCAGCGTGGCGAGCGATAACTGCTCGAACCCCACCTGCGCGGCAGTGTCCAGGGCTTGCTCGATGATGGCTGCGCGGGTGAGTTGACCTTTTTGCATTCGGCAAGAATAGCACGACCGGTCGGTTTGTCAATATTGTGTTAGTGCGCTCTCGTCAACCTAAATCCCGGCCGTCCGTTATGTCACCACGGAGGCAGAAAATTGTGCTTTATTGGACCTATTGACAGGCGTGGATATGCCTGCTTCAGGTACTCTCAAGAAATCTGCACAAAGTGTTGCGCTGATTACATACGGAACGCTTTGCGTGCTCTATACTCGAATGCACGTCCGCGCACTTTTTTTTCACTGGTGACTGGAGACCGACATGAACAGTACAGCCGTGCCTAGAGGCGCTAGCGAACCGTTCCGGCAACTGCGGGCGTTGCGCCGAGCGCGAAAGCTCAAGCAGGAAGACGTCGCCCGTAAGGCCGGGATCTCCCGGGAAGCCTACTTGCGGGCCGAATCGGGTCAAGCCGACCCCCGCATGTCGACTTTCCTAGCGGCTTGCGAGGCGCTGGGCCTGGAAGTGGTGCTGGCTCCCCAGCATCTTGCAGCAGACGTCAACGCATTTATTGCCAGCCGCAATGGCGGTGTCACGGCCGCTTCCATGGCCGGACAGGCGCCTGCCGCGACACCCACCGCCGCCACCAGCCCTGCACCGGCCACCCCGGTCAGCACGGGCTTCGCGTCGGGCCCGGGCGAAGGTCACAAGCCAGCCTGAGTGTTCGTGCTGGTCCCGCTTTCGGGACGGGCCGGCGCACGCTTGCCATACCTTCAGCGGGCACACCCCCCTGTGCCCGCTGAAGGAGTTTTGCCCGCCTGCCTGGCATGGCCTGGTGCCAGCCTGGCTGGCTGACGCTTGCCCTCTTTTGACGGCTTCGGCCCCTGCGCCGTGGCTGGCCTGTCGGCTATTGCCCGCCGCCTTCCGGCGTTCTCCCCGTGTTCTCCCGTGTTCTCCGTATACGCCTGAGCATCTCCGCGCACCGCCTCGTCACGTGCTGTCTCGTGCCGCGCCGTGCTCCCGTCGCTGTATTTCACGCCTAACCTAGAAGCCTGAGCCATCCGGATTTCTCGGCCGTCAGCCGGTCTGCGAGCAGGATGCGGGTTTGACACGTCCGCAGGCTCGGATTACGATATGGTAAATGAATTACGGATTGTGTAATTTAAGGTGATGTTACCAGCCCGCCAGAATGCTGGAAGCGCACCGGCGGTGTAATTCACCAGGCGCCACTAGAAAGAACGAGACAGGAGCAGCCATGAGCAAGGCCTTTGCATCGCAGGCGGATCTGCAGGAAAAGCAGGTCACCTTCACCAAGCTGTCGGAGAACGCTTACGCGTATACCGCGGAAGGCGATCCGAATTCCGGCGTGATCATCGGCGACGACAGTGTGCTGATCGTGGATACGACCGCTACGCCGGCAATGGCGCAGGACCTGATTGCCCGCATCCGCGCTGTTACCGACAAGCCCATCAAGCATGTGGTGCTGTCGCACTATCACGCTGTGCGGGTGCTGGGCGCTTCGGCCTACTTCAGGGAAGGTGCGCAAAACGTGATCGCCAGCCGCGGCACCTACGAGATGATCGTGGAGCGCGGCGAAGCCGACATGAAGTCCGAGATCGAGCGTTTCCCGCGGCTGTTCGCGGGTGTCGAGACCGTGCCTGGACTGACCTGGCCCAACGTGGTGTTCGAGCGCGAATTGACGTTGTACCTGGGCACGCTCGAAGTCAAGGTCATGCACCTCGGAGCCGGTCACACCAAGGGCGATACCGTGGTGTGGATTCCGTCGCAGAAGATCCTGTTTTCCGGCGACCTCGTCGAGTACGACGCGGCCTGCTATTGCGGCGACGCGCAGCTCGAGGAATGGCCGGCTACGCTGGAAGCGCTGCGCGCACTGGACCCGGTGGCGCTGATCCCCGGCCGAGGCCCGGCGCTCACCGATCCCGAACTGGTGGGGCGCGGCCTGGACTACACGCGCGACTTCGTCAGCACGCTGCTGCAGCGAGGCAAGGAAGCCGTGGCGCAGAAGCTCGACCTGAAGGGCGCCATGGCGCATACCCGCGCTGCCATGGACGACAAGTTCGGGCAGGTCTTTATCTATGAGCACTGCCTGCCCTTTGACGTGGCGCGTGCCTACGACGAGGCCAGCGGCATCAAGCATCCGCGTATCTGGACCGCGCAGCGTGACAAGGATATGTGGGCGGCGCTGCAGGAGTAGCGCGCGGCCGGGGATGGCATGCCGGCAGCGCGGCCCACCCGCAGCGTTGCCGAGAGAACCGCGCCAGCGGTCATGGCTGGAGGATGGAGACAAGATGGAAACCAATTACCAGGCCTGTACCTTCGCGTACCAGCCTTGCGCAGAGCAGAGTGCGCCGCGGCCAGGCGCCGGCGGCCATCCGGTCCATCCCGTCGTGGTGATCGGGGCCGGCCCGGTCGGGTTGGCCACGGCAATCGACCTGGCCCAGCAGGGTGTGCCTGTCGTGCTGCTGGACGACGACTGCACGCTCTCCACCGGCTCGCGCGCGATCTGCTTCGCCAAGCGCACGCTGGAAATCTTCGACCGCCTCGGTTGCGGCCAGCGCATGGTGGACAAGGGCGTGAGCTGGAACGTCGGCAAGATCTTCTTCGACCAGGAGCTGGTCTACAGCTTCGACCTGCTGCCCGAGTGCGGGCACGGCCGGCCGGCCTTTATCAACCTGCAGCAATACTATGTGGAAGGTTATCTGGTGGAGCGCACGGCCGAACTGGCCAACCTGGCGATCCGCTGGAAGCATCGCGTGGCGGGGCTCACGCAAGATGGCGACGTGGTGACGCTGGATGTGGAAACGCCCGATGGCAACTATGCCCTGCAGGCCCGCTACGTGGTGGTGGCCGACGGCGCACGCAGCCCGGTCCGCCATGCGATGGGCCTGGAAAGCAAGGGGCGCGTCTTCCATGACCGCTTCCTGATTGCCGATGTGAAGATGGCGGCGCCCTTCCCGAGCGAGCGCTGGTTCTGGTTCGATCCGCCGTTCAACCGAAACCAGTCGGTGCTGGTGCATCGACAGCCGGACAATGTCTGGCGCATCGATTTCCAGCTTGGCTGGGACGCCGATCCGGAGCTGGAAAAGCAGCCGGAACGGGTAATCCCCCGCATCCAGGCGTTGCTGGGCGATGGTGTCGAATTTGCACTGGAGTGGGTCAGTGTCTATACCTTCTCCTGCCAGCGCATGGATCGCTTCCGCCATGGCCGCGTGCTGTTCGCGGGCGATGCCGCGCACCGCGTTTCCCCTTTCGGGGCGCGTGGCGCCAACAGCGGCGTGCAGGACGCGGAGAACCTCGCCTGGAAGCTTGGGCTGGTGCTGGCGGGCAGCGCGCCGGATGCCTTGCTGGATAGCTACGCCAGCGAGCGCGAGCACGCCGCCGACGAGAATATCCGCCACTCAACTCGCTCTACCGATTTCATCACGCCCAAGACACCCATAAGCCGCGTCTTCCGCGACGCCGTGCTGACGCTGGCACGGCAGCACGGTTTTGCCCGCCAGCTCGTCAACAGCGGGCGGCTGTCGGTGCCGGCGGTGTTGCACGCGTCCCCGCTCAACACGCCGGATGCGGCCGACGAGCAGGGCGAGGCGAAGTTCACGGGGCTGATGGCGCCAGGCATGTCGTGCGCCGATGCGCCGGTGAAGGTGGACGGCCAGGCCGCGTGGCTTTTGCGCCAGCTGGGCAGCCAGTTCGCCGCGATGGTCTTCGCGGACGCGGGCGCTTTGCCGGCACTGGCGCTGACCGCCTTGCAGGCGCTGGCCTGCGGACAGGTCCGGCTGGCAGTGCTGTGCGTGGTCCCGGCAGGTGGCGGCGAGACGCCCGGCGCACCTGCCGGCGTGCGCTTGTTCGAGGATAGCGAAGGCCTGCTGGCGCGCCGCTACGACGGGCGGCCGGGCACGGTCTACCTGCTGCGGCCTGACCAGCACGTGTGCGCGCGCTGGCGGGCATTCGATGCCGGCCAGGTGCAAGCCGCGTTGCGGCGGGCGCTCGGCTGGCAGGAAGACGGCGCCGCCGGTGACGAACGTATTGCCGCGGCCACGACCGTGGCCTGAGACGTTAGGGAGACATGCTGATGCCGCTGAACACTGAACCCAACCTGGCCCGCCCGGACGACTTCTACGAGGCGCTGATCGAGATGCATCGCGACCTTTCCGACGCCCAGAGCCAGTCCGCCAACGCGCAGCTCATCCTGCTGCTGGCCAACCACATCGGCGACCTTGCCATCCTGCAGGAAGCCATGGAGCTCGCCCGTGCGGGCGTGCTCGCACGGGCTGTCGTCCAGCCCGCCACCGACCCGGCGGCCGCAGCCTGATGCCGCGCCCAGCCGCATTTCAAGAAACCGAGAGTCATCGTAAATCGTAAGCGCAAGAGGAAGACACAAGACATGACGCAGACGCAACTGAACGTTCCGGGCAAAGCGCCGGACCACGGTACGCCCGGCTACCAGTCGGGTTTTGCCAACGAGTTTGCCACCGAGGCTCTGCCCGGCGCATTGCCGGTGGCGCAGAACTCACCCCAGCGCGCGCCCTATGGCCTCTACGCCGAACAGATCTCCGGCACCGCCTTTACGGCGCCGCGCGCGCACAACCGGCGCAGCTGGTGCTATCGCATCCGCCCGGCGGCCATGCACGAGCCGTTCACGCTGGTCGAGCAGTCGCGCATCGTCAGCCGCTTCGATGCCGTGCAGCCTTCGCCCAACCAGATGCGCTGGAGCCCGCCGGCCATGCCCACCGAGCCGACCGACTTTGTCGACGGCATCGTCACCATGGCCGGCAACGGCAGCCCGGAGGCCATGTCGGGTTGCGGCATCCACCTGTACCTGGCCAACCGGTCGATGACGGATCGCTTCTTCTATAACGCCGATGGCGAAATGCTGATCGTGCCGCAGCAGGGCAGGCTGCGCGTGGCCACCGAGATGGGCGTGCTGGACGTGGAGCCGCAGGAGATCGTGGTGGTGCCGCGCGGCGTGCGTTTCCGCGTGGAGTTGCCGGACGGCGAAGCGCGCGGCTATATCTGCGAGAACTACGGTGCCTTGTTCCGCCTGCCGGACCTGGGCGTGATCGGCTCCAACGGCCTGGCCAATCCGCGCGACTTCCTGACGCCGCACGCCTGGTATGAGGATCGCGAAGGCGATTTCGAACTGGTGGCGAAATTCCAGGGCAACCTGTGGCGCGCATCGATCGGGCACTCGCCGCTGGACGTGGTGGCCTGGCACGGCAACTACGCGCCGTACAAGTACGACCTGCGCCACTTCAACACGATCGGCTCGATCAGCTTCGACCACCCGGATCCGTCGATCTTCCTGGTGCTGCAAAGCCCCTCCGACACGCCGGGCGTGGATACCATCGATTTCGTCATCTTCGGCCCGCGCTGGCTGGCGGCGCAGAACACCTTCCGCCCGCCCTGGTTCCACCGCAATATCGCCAGCGAATTCATGGGCCTGGTCGAGGGCGTCTACGACGCCAAGGCCGATGGCTTCGCGCCCGGCGGCGCCAGCCTGCACAACTGCATGACCGGTCACGGCCCGGATGCCGAGACCTTCGCCAAGGCCACCACCGGGGATACTTCGCAGCCGCACCACATCAGCGATACCATGGCCTTCATGTTCGAGACGCCGGCCGTGATCCGGCCGACGCCGTATGCGGCGAAGTCGGCCCAGTTGCAGGCCGACTACTACACGTGCTGGCAAGGATTGAAGAAGCATTTCAACCCCGGCCAGCGCTGATTCCGACCAACGATTTCGTCTTGCGGGTGCGCGCGCGGCCGAAGCCGCCGGCACCTTTTGTCATTCCCTTCCGGAGCCCCCGATGACTACCGTCCAGCAGAGTTGGATCGATTCCGCCAACGATGGCATTACGCATTTCCCGCTGCAGAACCTTCCCTACGGCATCTTTTCCCCGAACGGGCAGGGCCCGCGCGTGGGTGTCGCCATCGGCGACCTGATTCTCGACCTGTCCGTGCTGGATGCGGAAGGCCTGTTGCCAGCCGCGGTGAAGGGCGTGTTCGGCGGCGCCACGCTTAACGCCTTCATCGCGCTCGGCAAGCCGGCCTGGACCGAAACCCGACAGCGCCTGACGGCTTTGCTGTCGGCGGACGACACCATCCTGCGTCCAAAATCCGCCTTGCACGAGCAAGCCCTGGTGCCGATGGCCTGGGCCACCTTGCACTTGCCCGTGGACATCCCCGGCTATACGGATTTCTACTCCTCGCGCGAGCACGCCACCAATGTTGGCCGCATGTTCCGCGATCCGGACAATGCGCTTCTGCCCAACTGGCTGGAGATTCCCATCGGCTACAACGGCCGCGCCAGTTCGGTGGTGGTGAGCGGCACGGCGCTGCACCGTCCCAAGGGGCAGATCAAGCCGCCCAACGCGCCGCGCCCGATCTTCACGGCCTGCCAGAAGCTCGATTACGAACTGGAAATGGCTTTTATCGTCGGCAAGCCGTCGACGCTTGGCGAGCCGGTCACCACCGCCGCTGCGGCCGGGCATATCTTCGGCATGGTGATCCTCAACGACTGGAGCGCGCGCGATATCCAGCAGTGGGAATATGTGCCGCTGGGCCCGTTCAACAGTAAAGGCTTCGGCACCTCGATCTCGCCGTGGGTGGTGACGATGGACGCGCTCGAGCCGTTCCGCCGCGACAATCCGGTGCAGTCGCCCGAGCCGCTGGAATACCTGCAGCAGCCGGAGCGCAATGCCTACGACATCGCGCTGGAAGTCTCCCTGCGCCCGGAAGGCGCCGAGCATGCCACCACCGTCTGCCGCACCAACTTCAAGGCCATGTACTGGACCATGGTGCAGCAACTGGCCCACCACACGGTGTCGGGCTGCAATGTCCGCGTGGGGGACCTGATGGGCTCCGGCACCATCAGCGGCACCACGCCGGATTCCTATGGCAGCCTGCTGGAGCTGACCCGCAACGGTGCCGAGCCGGTAGCGCTGGCCGACGGCGGCAAGCGTGGCTTCCTGGAAGACGGCGACGAAGTGGTCATGGCCGGCTGGTGCCAGGGCGACGGTTATCGGGTCGGGTTTGGCGAAGTGGCCGGCAAGATCCTGCCGGCGCGCTAAGCGGCCGGGCCCAGCGGGACATCCAGGATGACCGCGGCGCGGCCGGCCAGCAGCAACTGGCCGGCCGCGCTGACTTCAAAGGCATAGAGGATGTTGTTCTCGCTGCCGCCGATGCGGTGGGCCTCCACCAGCAGCGGCGCGGCGATATCGTCAAGGCGCGCCACGCGCAGGTCCAGCTTGCGCACGCTGGCGAGGTAGCCCACGCGCGGGCGCTGCGCCGGCTGTTGCAAGGCGGCGCCGTGCGCGGCCATGGCCTGCGCGGCGTATTCGATGCCGCAAACGGCCGCCAGGCGTCCGTGGGCGCGCAGCGGATTGTCCGGGTGGGTATGGCTGCTGGCTTCGCAGCGGATGAACTCCGGGCTCCAGTCGAGCACGGTGTCCAGCAGGCACATGGTGCCCTGATGCGGTATATGCGCCGCGATCCACGCGCGCCCCAGCGGTGCCGCGTCGGGATGCATGGCGTTATGCCGCCGCCGCCGGGGTAACGGCCACCCGCAGGCGCAGATCATCCAGATAGTCGATCACCACCTCGCGCGGGCCGCCCTGCGCCAGCGCCTGCAGCAGGGGCAGGGCCCGCGCCGCGGGCACGCCCTGGCGCAACCGTTCCAGCGCGGGGTCCGCCATCCGGCTGGCCGGGGCTTCGGCCAGCGTGACGTCGAGGCGCGCGAGTGAACGCGGGGTCGGCTCGGGCAGCAGCACCAGCGCCAGGCCGAACGCGTCCGGGATCGGCCGATGGCTGCGCAGCGGCTCCGGGTAGTCCGTGTCGTAGGCGATCAGCATGCACGCTTCGCGGTCCACCGCCACCTGGCACAGGGCGTCCAGCAGACCGGCGCCGAAACTGCCGTCGCGGGCGCACAGCACATTGGACGCTGCCATGGCACCGGAGGCGATGCCCCAGTAGCCCGCCGCTGCGTTATGCACTGAGTTGTGGAAGCGCGTCGGCGAGATCAGCGGATCGTCGCTGGCCAGTGCTTCGCAGATCATGTGATAGTTGTGGCCGTCGCCGCTGGATGCGGTGAATATGGTTGGCAGGGCCGCCGCATCCATGCCGCTCGCCGCTGCGGCTTGCTGGCCAAGCCCCAGCGCCAGCTTGACGCTGGGGCCGGTGCGGCGCCGTTCGGCCGGTGGCAGGCCGGCCGGTGGTGGCAGCCCGGTCGGTTCGCCGACATAGGGCAGCGTGCCGGCAAGTACGGCGGCACCTTGCGGCCAGTCCTTGAAACCGGGTCCGAGCAGGCCGATGCCTTCGATGAATGCGCTCACTTGCATGGATAGGTTCAACCTGGCGAATCGGCGCGCCCGAACAACAGGCTGCAGTTGGAGCCGCCAAAGCCAAAGGCGTTGCTCAGTACGCGGTGCACGGGCTGCTCGCGGTTTTCCAGCAGGTAGTCGAGCGGCAACTCGGGATCCGGCTCGGTGGTGTTGATGCCCGCCGGCAGCAGGCCGTGACGCAGCGCCAGCGCGCAGATCACCGCCTCGATGGCGCCGGCCGCGCCCAGCGTGTGGCCGGTTGCGCCCTTGGTCGAACTGCACGGCGCGGCGGGCAGCAGGTCCAGCATGGCCTTGCCTTCGGCCGCGTCATTGCTGCGCGTGGCGGTGCCGTGCAGGTTGACGTAGTCGATCTGCGCCGGCGTCAGGCCGGCGCTGGACAGCGCCTGCGCCATCGCCATGCGGGCGCCCAGGCCCTGCGGGTGCGGCGCTGACATATGGTGGGCATCGCTGGATTCGCCGATGCCCAGCAGCAGGATGTCTTCGCTCGCGCGCGCGGCGCTTGCCGCGGGAAGGCGCTCCAGCAGGCCGAACGCGGCGCCTTCGCCGATCGAGATGCCATTGCGGTGCGCGTCGTAGGGGCGGCATGGCTGGCTGGATACCAGTTCCAGCGAATTGAAACCGTACAGCGTGGTGTGGCACAGCGAATCGACGCCACCCACCACGGCAGCATCGATCAGTCCCGCCTCGATCATGCGGCGTGCCGAGGCGAACACTTTGGCACCGGACGAGCAGGCCGAGGAGATGGATGCCGCGGGCCCACGCAGGCCGAAGTAGCACCGCACGAATTCCGCCAGCGAGTAGGGGCTGTGGCTGCCGCGGTAATGAAAATCCGCGGGCAGCGCACCGGTGTCGGGGTCGCGTCGGCGGTACGCAAGTTCGGTCTGCAGGATGCCGGCAGTGCTGGTGCCAAGGAACACACCGATCCGGTGCGCGCCGTAGCGGGCCACGCTTGCGCGAACCTGCTCCGCGAAGCCGTCCTGTTCCAGCCCCAGTTGCGCCAGCCGGTTGTTGCGGCAGTCGAACTCAGCCAGCACTGCGGGTAGCGACGTCTCGTCCACCTGCGCGACTTCACCAATATACGTATCCAGCCTGATATCGCTGAACTCGCAGGGAATCAGCCCGCCGCGTTGTGCGCGCAAGGCCGCCAGTGTGGCGTCGAGGCCATGGCCTAGGCAACTGGTGGCTGTGTAGTGCGAGAAAAGAAGGGGGGACACTGCTTTGTGGATCCGTTTGCGCGGTGCGCCGATTGTATCAAATGGCCTGTGTCGGCAAGCCGCACGGTGCACGGCGTCACGTAGCATCACGCAGCGTTATGCAGCGCAGCCCGGCGCTGTCGATGGCCCGCAGCACACGCGGCAGCACCGCCAGCACCAGCGGCCGGCCGGCGCGATCATGGCCTGGGTTGCCGTCGTGCAGCAGCAGGATGTCGCGCTCGGCCAGGCCGGTCAGCAAGCGGCGCGCGACATGATCGGCATCGCCGGCGGCGGCGGTGTCGAAGCCCCGCCGCGTCCAGCTGGCCAGGTGCAGGCCCAGCCGGCACAGCACGGGTTCGAGGAAGGGGTTGCGCAGCCCGGCGGGCGCCCGGAAGAAGCGCGGCGCGGTGCCGGTCAGTTCCGACAGTACCTGCTGCGCCGCGGCGATATCGCGCATCTGCCGGGCCGGGCCGAACAGGGAGAAGTGATGGCGATGGTCCAGGCTGTGGTTCTCCACCGCGTGTCCGCGCTGCACGATCTCGCGGACTAGCGCGGGGTGCTGCGCCGCGCGTGCGCCGATGCAGAAGAAAGTGGCCTGCACGCGGTGCTGATCCAGCAGGTCCAGCACGCGTGGCGTCACCTCGGGATTGGGACCGTCGTCGAAGCTCAGGGCCACGCAACCCTGTGCCGATGGCGGGAGGCGCCGCAGGTTGGGTCCCAGCCAGGTACTGCGCGGCCACAGCCCGGCCGCCGTCAGCAGCAGATGCGAGGCAATCACACCGCCGGCAGCCCACGGCAGGGACGCGGGCTGTGCCACGATGGCTGCGGCGGCGCCGGCATGCACTGCCAGCGTACCGCTGACCAGGGCGCCAGGACGCCACCGGCGGGCGTCCGCTTGCAGGCGAGGGGTCGGTGTCATGCGGCTCATGGTTGGCTCCTGGCCGGCGCTGACAGCAGCGCCGGCGGCGCCAGGATAGCGGAGAACAATAGCGCGAGCACCGCGCCGGGGCCCACTGTCATGCCGAAGGCTTGCAGCAACGGCAGGCTCGAGAAGGCGAGCAGTCCGAAAGCCGCCACGGTGGTCATGTTGGCCAGCATCAGGGATACCAGCGTATGTGGCGAAATAGCGGAAGCCTGCCGGCCGCTGCCGTTGAAGAACAGCGCGTAGTTCGATCCCACCGCGATCAGCAGCAGCATGCCGACCAGGTGCAGGATGGTGAGTTGCCGCCCGCTGGCGGCGAGCCCCGCAACTACCACTAGCGTGGCGGCGGCCAGCGGCAGCAAGGTGCTCAGCACGCGGCGCGGCGAGCGCAGCGCGATCGTCAGCAGCACGGCGATGGCGGCGAGCCCGCCGAGCGACAGGCGCAGCGCTTCGTGCATATAGCTGGCATACAGGTGGTCGGATTCGTTCTTCAGGTCGACAAAGAGCGTGTCGTCCAAGGCCGCGCGCGCAATGGCGGCGCGGATCGGAGCGGCGTCGAGGCTCGGCCCCGCTGACGGTCCCGTTTTGCCCTGTGGCGTCGCCGTGGGCGCGCGCAGCGGCAGCGTGGCGCTCCAGCGCTCGCCGTGGCGGGTCAGCAGCCCGTCGACCGCGAGGGCCATCGAGGTGCCGCGCAGGTCTTCCCGGCGCAGCGGCGCCGCGCCGCGCGCTTGCTCGGCTTCGTCCAGGAACGGCGTAAACAGGCCGGGCTTCACCGGTTGATCCGCTACCGCGGCCTGCAGCCGTTGCGCCAGTTCCGGCCGCGGCGGCAGGCTGGCCTGCCGGGCGCGCTGGGTGGCCAGGCTGGGCAGGTAGCGCGCCGGGCTCTCATAGCCCGCGATGACGCCTTGCGCCACCAGGGGATCCAGCTCTCGCGCCACCCGCTCGGCACCCTGCAGCACGCTCTCCTGGTCGGGGCCGGACAAGACCACCAGGTAGCGCACGTCCGGCGCGCCAAGGTCGGCGCGCAACGCGGCGTCGAGTGCCTGCTCCCGCTCGGGCACAGGACTTAGCGAGGAGAGTTCCTGGCTCCACAGCGGGGCGCGCTGCATCAGCAGCACCGCGCCGGCTGCCAGCAGCAAGGCTGCCATCGGCCAGCGCAGCCGGTGGGCATGGGCGGCGGCGCGGGCCAGGCGCGTGCCCAGCGGCGTGACATCGCGCATGCGCAGGTTGGCCGGCGCCAGCCGCGGCAGCACGAAGCGCGTGACCAGCGCTGCCGTAGTCAGCCCAGCGATGGAATACAGCCCCAGCTGGGCGAGCCCGGGAAAGCCCGAAAGCAGCAGCGAAGCAAAACCGCAGACCGACGTCAGCACGCCCAGCCGCACCGTGGGCCAGAACGCGCCGACCCAGGCCCGTTCGTCGCGCCGGCCGGCATGTGTGTACTGGGCGGATTGCACGAACAGGTAGATGGAGTAGTCGACCGCCTCGCCGATCAGCGTGGTGCCGAAGCCAAGCGTCAGCCCATGCACCGTGCCGCCAAAGCCGAGGCTGACCGCGGCCACGCCGGCCAGTGCGCCAGATACGACCGGCACCAGCCCGAGCAGCAGCGTGGGCACCGAGCGGTACACCACCAGCAGCAGCGTGACGATAAGGCAGATGCCCAGCGTGGACAGGCGCTCCACTTCCCGCTTGATGGTGTCGCGAGTGCTGACGGAGAACACGCCCGGGCCGGTCATCACAAGGCGGTAAGGTGCGGCGCCGGCCTGCGCAGGCTGTGCCTGCCGGGCTTGCCCGAAGGCCCGGCGGATGGCGGCGATGGCATCTGCCTGCCCGTCGGTGTCGGAGCCGGCGCTGGCGGTCTGCGCCAGCAGCACGGCGCGCTGGCCGTCGCGCGAGATCCATGCGCCGTCGCGCAGCGGCACGCGCTGGCTGCTATCGAGCTGGCCCAGCACGGAGGTGATTTCGCCGGTGGGATCGCGCGGCAAGAGCGTTTTGGTGAAGAGTCCCGCCGGAGAGGCGAGCAGGTCGAAGCTTTCGCCCACCGCCGCCTTGAGCCCGTCTGGCGAAAAGCGCTCGGGCGTGACCGTGGGGCTGAGCAGGTAGCGGTGCGCATAGAGGAAACGCTGGTCGCTGGCCTGGTTGACCGGCTCGCCATTGTTGGCCGAGGAAAAGCGCGGGTCGGCCCGCAACTTCGCCGCCACGGCCCTGGAGAGAGCGGCCCGCCCGGCGGCGTCGCCGCCTTCGATGCCAAGCAGGATCAGCCTGGACACCAGCCCCTCGCGCAACTGGTCCACCAGCAACTGCTGCTCCGCGCTCGGGCTGCGCGGCAGGAAAGCAGACAAGTCCGCCGTGAAGCTGGTGCGCGCAACCACCGCGGCGCAGGCCAGCAGGAACACCATCCACAGGCCGACGGCCATGCGCGCCGGCCGTTCGGCCAGGCGCTGGCGCCAGCTGTCGCGGCGAGCGTGTCCGGTCATGGGGCGCCGGCCGTCTTGATCTTCATCACCGAGCGGTCACCGTCTGCCTGCACGATTTCCACGCTCTCGAGCGCGTCCCGTGCGCCGTCGATGCGGATCTGCCTGACGATGCCCGCCATGCGCGAATCGGCCGGCGTCAGGGTCAGCGTCCAGCGGGTAGCGCGGCCCTCGATGCCGAGGCGATAGTAACGCTCCAGCGCATTGCGGTTGCCCGCCAGGGTGCCGCGGATGCTCTCGATAAAGGCCGCGATTTCCGGGTAGTTTTGCAGCGGCATCACGAACCGCTTGCCGCCGCGCTCCACCGTCATCATGTCGCCGTCGAGCACGAGGTTCTCCGGCTTGGGCGCAACGGTCCGCTTTTCCAGGTGATCCGGCGCCACGAATACCAGCTCCCCCGATGACTCCACCGGACGTTCGAGCATGGCGAGATATTTCGTCTCGGTGAAGCGCACGCGCCCGGATTTGCGCTGCGCCAGCGCGGACATCAACTGGTCCACGCCCCAGGCCGCGGAAGCGGTGGCGGGCGGTTCGGCGGCCTGCGCGGCAGGCGGGGCCGCCAGGATAAGCGCGCTGCCCAGGCAGGCAAGCATGGACAGGCGCGCAAGACCACGCAGGTGGCAAGGCGCGAGGGCGGCGGGGGATCGAGGCATGCGTCAGGGCTCGTTGCCGGGAGGCGGCTGGCTGGAAAGCGGCGGGCCGGACTGCCAGAAGTCGTAGAAGTTGAACCAGTTGTATGGCGCGTCGTGGCAGTGGCGTTCCAGCATGCCGACATAGCGTGTCAGTGCAGCCTGGACTTCCTGCTCACGCTGGCCGCGTGCCACTTGGGAGAAATCCGCCAGCGCCTCGAAGTGAATGTCGTAGCGGTTGCCGCCGCGATATAGCCCGGTCATGAAGATCACAGGACGGCGCAGCATGGCCGCCATGCGCAGCGGGCCAGTGGGAAAGCCCGCCGGCGCGCCCAGGAAATCGCACTGCTGCACGGGATCGGTGGCGCGTTGCGAGAGCGTGCGATCGGCCAGCATGCCGATCATGAAGCCGCGCTCCAGGTATTCGCGTGCCTTCAGCATGGCATCGATGCGGCCGAGCGAGATCACATCCTGGCGCATGGCCGGGTTGATGGCTTCAAGCACGCTGTTCAGTTTGCGCGCGTTCTCCTCGTACATGGTGATCGCGACCCGCAGGCCGGGCCGCTGGCGGCCCACGGCGCGGATCACTTCGAAACTGCCCAGGTGGGCACCCAGCAGGAAGGCGCCGCCGCCTCGCGCCATCGCCTCGTCCACCAGCTCGCCGCCATGCACGCGGATATCGAACAGGTCGAAGCGTTCGTTGAGCAGGTAGATGCGGTCGTGGATGGTCGAGGCGAAGGTGAAGACGTGTCTGAAACCGTCGCTCCAGCCCGCGTCGCGTCCCAGCACGCGGTCCAGGTAGGCGCGCGAGGCATAGCGTGCGGTCGGGGAAAACAGCACGAAGTAAGCGGTGACCAGGCGCAGCACGGCGCGGCCGAACCGGCGCCCGAGGCGCAAGGAGAGCCAGCTCATGACGCGCAGCAGCGTGGTGTTGCTGCGTTCCTGACGGCTGGCCCAGTCGGCGCTGGCGGCTCGCTTGGCAGGCCACGTCATGCGCGGATTTCCCCTGACGACGGCGCCGCCGGGGTCAGCGTGCCGCTTGCCACGTCCCGGCCGCTGGCGCTGAGCGTGAAGCGGATCGTGCCGCGTGCATCGGCTTCGTGCGTGACCGTCACCGGTTCGCCGGGCAACACCGGGCTCAGGAACTTGACCGAGCCGAGCTGGAAGATCTCCAGCGGTTGCGCCAGCGCCGCGCCGATCAGCGCGATCGCGTGATCCAGCAGCACCACCCCCGGCACCACCGGATGGCCGGGGAAGTGGCCGGCCAGCGCGGGATGATCGGGCGCAATGACGAAGCCAGCGGTGGCGCGCGCTTCGCCTTGTTCGAGGTGGGCCTTGCGCATCATGCGCCCTCTCCGGGCGGTTGGGACTGCCGGGCCGCCTGCAGCCTTGCCACCAGTGGCGCCAGGATCTCGTGCGGAAGCTTGCCCGTGGCGTTGCGCGGCAGCGTGTCGACGAATAGCAGCGGGCGTGGCAGGAAGGCCGGATCGATGCGCTCGCGCAGCGCGTGCAGGATCTGCGCGGCCTGCAGGCGCGGCGCCACCACTAGCGCAAGCAGGCGCCGCACATGGCCTTCGGCCTGCTCGCCCGGCGGCGCATCCGGCATGAAGAAGACACCGTCCTCCACGCCCTCGATGGCGTTGAGCTGGTGGTTGAGGTAAGCCAGGGAGGTGCGCTTGCCGGCGATATTGATCAGGTCCGCCTTGCGGCCGTGCAACAGGAAGCGGGTTTCGTCCAGCAGTTCCAGCGCGTCGCCCATGGCGACGGGTTGTTCCACATGGCCGCCCGCTGCCCAGACCTGGTCCTCTGCGCCGCTTCCGTCGCTTCCGCCGCCGGCTTGCCGCCGCGCTTCCAGCCTCACCCCAGGGAACAGTTCCCAGGCGCTGGTCTGCGCGGTGCGGCGCGTAGCCAGTTGGCCCGTTTCGGTGCTGCCGTAGATTTCCATCAGCGGCGCCGCCAGGCGTGCCTCCGCCTCGCATGCCAGCTTCTCCGACAGGGGCGCGGTGGCAGACAGGATGAGGTCTGCCGGGGGCAGCCTGGCGGGAGAGAGCAGCAGCGCGCGCAGGTGCACCGGCGAGGTCACCAGCACGCGCGGCCGCGGCACGGCTTCGAGCGCATCGCAGATGTCCGCGGGGTAGAAGGTATGCGCTGCGCTCAGGGCGATACCGCCTTGCAAGGCCAGCAGTACCGTCGACTCGAAACCATACATGTGCTGGGGCGGCACGGTGCCCACCAGCGTATAGGCGCGGCCGTCCTGCAAGCCCAGCCGTGCCGCCGCGGCGCGTACGTTGCTGACCAGGAAGCCCCAGGTCTTGCGGTGCGGCACCGGTTGCCCCGTCGAACCGGAGGTGAACACATAGGCCATGACGCGCTCGCCGGGGATGGACGGTATGCTCGGCTCTGGCAGGGGGRCCGCGGCGGCTTGCCCGACGAATCCGGGGACGCGGAAGCGCGGCAGCGCGATATCGCAATCCGGCGTGTCGTGCAGGCAGAAGGCGTCGGGCGCGAACGATGCGAGCTGGCGCACCATTTCCGGCGTATGGGTGGACGGCAGCAGGCTGATCTTGCCGGCCACCAGCGCGGCGCACAGGCCTACGGTGAAGCGATAGCGGTCGGCGCAGACATTGAAGATATGGCCGCCCGGCGGCAACCCGGCGGCCAGCCGCATGACGTCGGCCAGGAAGCTGCGCACCGTCACTGGCTGGCCGAGATGCCAGGCAATGATGCTATCCGGCGAGGTATGTGAAACCAGCGGATAGGTGCGTCCGTTGCCGGGCTGCCGATGGGTGGGGGCGGCCGGCATCAACGCGACAACCCCGCGCGCGCGGCCATGGCCGCGCGGTATCCCTGGATCGCTTCGCGAACGCCGGCATGGGCCACTCCCGGCAGCGCAAAACGGCGGCAACCCGCTTCCACCACGAACATCAGTGCCACCAGTACCGGGCTGCACAGGTTGGCGAAGGTGGACCAGGTGGCGATGGGCGCGAGCGCGAACAGGACTGTGGATACCGTCGCCATGATGGCGAAGAACAGCGTCCACGCCAGCGTGACGGCGCGTGTGTAGCGTTGCAGCGCGGGGGAAAGCACTCCCCGCACGATGGCGGCGAACTGGGTGCACAGCGGCGTTTGCCCGCGCCGCAAGCTGCGGCCGAACATCAATCCGAGCGCGGTGTTCGCACCCATGTGCTGCATGTAGTAGGTCCACCCGAAATGCTGCGAGAGCGGTACGCGCATCAGCCACAGGCCGGCGCAGGCCAGCGCCAGCAGCACAAGCAAGGGGAACCGCCAGCGGGAGCGCCAGCTGACGCCCAGCCCCAGCAGGATAAAAGGCGCTGCACCCAGCAGCAGGCCGGCTTCCTGAGCGCCAGGCTGCTGGGCCACATGGTGCAAGGCGTACTCATACAACGCAAAAAATGCAGCAACGATCACCCAGCCGTGACGGCGCAGCGGGTGCTGGCCAGCGGCATGTGCCGTGGCCGGCATTTGCTTGGGCGAGGCGGTGGCGCTGCTGGTGTGACAGTCGTCCGCAGGCCTGGCGGGCAGGCAATCGGGGCGGYAGGTCGTGGATGGATCACAAGATGACATTTGGTGCTATAGGGGGACGGCTGTGGCGCTTGGCTTGTCTTGCCGGATGCGTCCGGCAGGACGGCCCGGTACCGACCCAGGCGCCGGGAAGCAAGACGAGAGCATATAGCGTGAAGACTGCCGAAGTGGAGCGATGTTTCAGGAAGCGGCGAACAATGTTGTTACTAAACTTCTCATTTCTAGTGGGATTTACCCCAGCTTGGTAGCATCTGCCCCAAAGACGATGCCGGAGTATACGATAGCCGTCTGAATTCACGCATGCCCCGGGCTGCCCATCATGTGCAGGAGACGACTACCGTAGCGTGCATGCGGAACCCTTCGATATTTGCAACGTTGCGACGATGACCGAACTGGAACATGAACTCGCCGAGTTGATCATCGGCGAACTCGATATCTCCGACATCAAGCCGGAAGATGTCTCTGCCGAAACGCCTCTGTATGGCGAGGGCTTTGGCCTGGATTCCATCGACATCCTGGAGATTGCCCTGCTGATCTCTAAGAAGTACGGGTTCGAGTTGCGCTCCGACAATCCCGACAACCACGAGATTTTCGCCTCGCTCGGCAGTCTCGCCGCCTATGCGGCAGCGAACCGGACGCGTTGATGCCTCCGGCTGGCCGCCCGGCCTTGTCCGGATGTCAGAAGCCGTAGGACAGGCAAGGGATACCGAAGAGGGGCATCAATGGCAGGCATCGGGAAGGTGACTGTGATGCGCTGCGGGGCCCTGTCAACGTAACGAAGCAGCCGCTTGTGGGAGCGTGAATGGAGCAGCAAGAGAAGCGCAAGCTGGCGCTTGTCACCGGCGGCAGCGGCGCGCTTGGACAGGCTATCTGCCTGGCGATGGCGCAGGCGGGCCATGAGGTGTGGGTCCATGCCAACCGCCACCTTGCCCAGGCCGAGGCGGTAGCCGCGACGATTCGCGCGGCCGGCGGCCACGCGCATGCCATCGCCTTCGATGTCACCGATGCCGATGCCACCGACGCTGCGTTGCAGCGCATCCTGGCGCACGGGCCGGTGCAGATACTCGTCAACAATGCCGGCATCCATGACGACGCACCGATGGTCGGCATGACGCGCCAGCAGTGGCGCAGTGTCATCGACGTCTCGCTGAACGGATTCTTCAATGTCACCCAGCCC
Source organism: Cupriavidus sp. 05N39 (assembly GCF_056397325.1). Lineage (NCBI taxonomy): Bacteria > Pseudomonadati > Pseudomonadota > Betaproteobacteria > Burkholderiales > Burkholderiaceae > Cupriavidus > Cupriavidus sp. 05N39. The sequence continues at coordinate 22,131 of NZ_JBFTNE010000029.1, read as the reverse complement.
CTGCTGATGCCGATGATGCGCACCCGCTGGGGCCGCATCGTCAGCATGGCTTCGGTGGCGGCGCTGGTGGGCAATCGTGGCCAGGCCAACTACGCTGCCGCCAAGGCCGGGATTATCGCCGCCACGCGGTCCCTGGCCATCGAGATGGCCTCGCGCGGTGTCACCGTCAATGCCGTGGCGCCCGGCGTCATCGAGTCGCCCATGACCGGCGAGGCGTTTCCGGTTGAGCGCATCCGGCAACTGGTGCCGGCACAGCGCGCCGGCAGCCCGCAGGAGGTCGCCGGCATGATCGCGTACCTCGTGTCGGACGCGGCGGCCTACGTCACTGGCCAGACGCTCTCCATCAATGGCGGCATGGCCTAGTGCGGCCGCGGGATTCCAGGAAACATGATGGATAACAATGCTCCTTGCAGCACCGCCGGCGCAACGCCGGCCGCGTTGCCGGCGTCCGGCCTGCGCCAATGCGATGTGCTGGTGATCGGCGGGGGCCCTGCCGGGTCCACCGCCGCAGCCTTGCTGGCCGAGCGCGGATTCCAGGTCACTCTGCTGGAAAAGGAGCGCCATCCGCGTTTCCATATCGGCGAATCCTTGCTGCCCGCCAACCTGCCGCTGTTCGAGCGCCTGGGCGTGGCCGATGAAGTGCGGGCCATTTCCATCGAGAAGTGGGCTGCCGAGTTTGTCTCCCCGTGGCACGAAGGCGGCCAGGCATTCGATTTCGCCGATGCCTGGGACAAGTCGATGCCATACGCCTACCACGTGCGCCGCTCTGCCTTTGACGAACTGCTGTTCCGCAATGCGGCGCGCAAGGGCGCGCGGGTGATCGAACAATGCCGGGTGCGGGAAGTGGAGTTCCTTGCGCAGGAATCGGGCGCCGTGGTGCACGCGGTACGGGACGACGGCAGCCGGGAGGACTGGCAGGCACGCTTCGTAGTCGACGCGTCCGGCCGCGATACGTTTCTTGCCAACCGCTTCAAGACCAAGCTGCGCAATCCCAAGCACAACAGCTCCGCGCTGTACGGGCACTTTCGCGGCGCGCGGCGCCATCCTGGCAAGAACGAGGGCAACATCACCATTTTCTGGTTCGAACACGGCTGGTTCTGGTTCATCCCGCTTTCAGACGGGACCACCAGCGTGGGCGCCGTGACTTGGCCTTATTACCTGAAACGCCGCGACAARCCGCTCAGGGATTTCTTCGCCGACACCATCGCGCTGTGCCCGGCCCTGGCGGAGCGGCTGGCGGGGGCGGAACTGGTGGCGGACGTGGAGGCCACCGGCAATTATTCCTATGTGACCGAGCAGACCTTTGGCCCGAACTACGTGCTGCTTGGCGACGCCTATGCCTTTATCGACCCGGTGTTCTCGTCGGGCGTGATGCTGGCCATGACCAGCGCCTTTGCCGCCGCCGATGCCATCGAAACCTGCCTGCGCGAGCCGGCCAGGGCGCAGGTTGCGCTGCAACGCTTCGACAAGGTAGTGCGCCACGGCCCCAGGCAGTTCTCCTGGTTCATCTACCGCATTACCACGCCGACCATGCGCGACCTGTTCATGGGGCCGCGCAATGTGTTGCGCATGAAGGAGGCACTGCTCTCCGTGCTGGCCGGCGACATCTACGGCAAGACGCCGATCTGGCGCTCGCTGCTGGCCTTCAAGGTGCTCTACTACGGCGTGGCGCTGTTCAACCTGCGGCGCTCATTGGGCGCATGGYGTCAACGCCGCCGCAATATCCGCCCGCTCGACGACGCCGGCACGGTGACCAGCCGATGAAGCGCGACACCATGAACGCGACACCGCTGCGGCTGGCGCAGTACACGGCCCGCGGACTGGCGGCGGTACGGCCGGGCTGGCTGGATGGCGCGCTGGGGGCCGTGTGGTATGGCGGCGGTACGCCGCCGGCGATGCTTGCCGGGACGGACTTGCCGCTGGCGCGCGTGGCCACGCCGCCACTGGGCGAGGACCCCGTCGTATGCGAGGTCTGGCACGGCAGCAATGCTGCCTGGGACACCATTGGCGAGCCTGCCACCGGCCGGCACGGCGTGGTGGATTTCCGCACGGATGCCGCGCTGGGCCTGATCTTCGGCAGCGTCACGCTGCGCGAGGCGGATTTTGCCAACGCGCAGGGAAGCATGCTGCAGTCGGCGACAGAGCGCGCCTATCGCGACATCTTCGGCTTGCTGGATGCGAAGGGCTATCCCTATCTCGTGCGGGTGTGGAATTACGTGGCCGACATCAATGCGGAGGAGTCTGGCATGGAGCGGTATCGCCAGTTCAATATCGGGCGGCAGGCTGCCTTCACGGCGTGCCGCCGGGAAATCGTGGGCAATGTGCCGGCGGCCTGCGCGCTTGGCGCGGTGGGCCAGCCCGTGGCGCAGCGCACGCTCTCGATCGGCTTCCTGGCCAGCCCGCGCGCGCCGGTTGCGGTGGAGAATCCGCGCCAGGTCAGCGCCTATCACTATCCTGCTCAATACGGCCCGCGCAGCCCTACCTTTGCACGCGCTGGCGTGTGGCGGGCCGGGGCGCACGACGAATGCGCCGCCCCCGTGCTGTTCGTGTCCGGCACCGCCAGCATTGTCGGGCATCGCACGGTGCATGCCGGCGATGTGGCCGCGCAGACGCGCGAGAGCATCGCCAATATTGCCGCCGTCCTGGAGCAGGCCGCGCGCGATGGACATGCGGGGATCGGTCTGCCGCAGCTCGCCTACCGGGTTTACGTGCGCCATCCGCAGGAACGCGGCACCCTCGCCAGCGTGCGCGCGGCACTGGAGGGCGCGGTCGGGCACGGCGTGGCGGCCGCCTATGTGCAGGCCGACATCTGCCGCGGCGATCTCCTGGTGGAAATCGAGGCATCGGCCGGCCATGGGCTGGAAGTGCTGGCGTGAGCGCGACATGACACTGCATCCCGCAGGCCGCCGGGGCGGCCTCGATCCCGATATTCGCGGAATCCGCCATCCGCGCGGAAAGCGGGGAATGCGCGCGTCCGTGGAGGTGGCCTGATGCGGCGTCAACTACGCGAAACCTTGCCTGGCCTGGCTGCGGTGGCAGCTGAATATGCCGTGTTCTATGCAGGCCTGCTGTTGCTGGCGCTGGTGTCCCTGCTGTGGGCACCCTTCGCCGCGGCCTGCTACTGGCTGCTGCCGGCCGGGCTGGGGCGGCGCTTCGGCCGTTTCGTGATCATGTGCATATTCCGCTTCTATCTGTGGGCCCTGGAGGGCATGGGCGCCTGCCGCTTCGACCTGCGCGAACTGGATAGCCTGCGTGGCGGGCCGCCCCTCGTGCTGGCGGCGAATCATCCTGGCTTGCTGGATGCCTTGCTGGTGTTGTCGCGGCTGCCCGGGGCGGCCTGCATCATGAAAGCCGATGTGGTGGACAATCCCTTCCTCGGTGCCGCTGCCAGGCTGGCGCGCTATATCCGTAACGACACGCTGGCCGGCATGATCCGATGTGCCGTGCAGGAGCTGCGGCGTGGCGGCCAGGTGCTGGTATTCCCTGAAGGCACGCGCACCACCCGCCGTCCGGTCAATGCCTTCAAGGGCGGCGTCGGGCTGATTGCCAAGCGTGCGGACGTGCCGGTGCAGACGCTGTTTATCGAGACCGATTCGCCGTTCCTCGGGAAGGGCTGGCCGATTTTTCGCAAGCCCGATATGCCGGTCTGCTATCGCGTCCGGCTGGGCCGGCGCTTCGACGCGCCCGAGAGCGAGCGCGCTTTCATGGCCGAGCTGGCGCAATACTATGCGGCGGAACTGTCGCGCCCGGAAAGAGAGCCGCTTCGTCCGGGCGCCGCGGTGCACAACGTTTAGGCGGCCAGGTTTGTGCGGCCGGGCTAGCCGGCGGGTTGCCGGCATGCCTCCTGCCTCCTGTTCTTGCCGTTTTTGTTTTTTCACTGTTTCCAGATCCACCTTCGCATGATCAAGCCTTCCAACACCCATCTCGTCCTGATTCCCAGCTACAACCCTGGGGCCAAGGTTCGCGACACGGTGCGCGAGGCGCGGCGCCATTGGTCGCCGGTGTGGGTGGTGGTGGATGGCAGCACCGACGGCAGCACGCAATGGCTGCAGCAAGAGGCGGCAGCCGACCCGGGCTTGCGGGTGCTCGTGCTGCCCCGCAACCAGGGCAAGGGGGCTGCGGTGCTGCAGGGGCTGGAGCAGGCCGCGGCGCAAGGGTTCACCCACGTGCTGACCATGGATTCCGACGGCCAGCACCCGGCCGGCCTGATCGCCCCCTTCATGGCGGCATCGCAACGCGATCCGGGCGTCATGGTGCTCGGCCGCCCGGTCTTCGATGCCAGCGCGCCGAAGGCCCGGGTCTACGGGCGGCGTATCTCCAACGCCTGGGCCAACCTGGAAACGCTCTGGGCCGGCATCGGCGATTCGCTCTACGGCTTTCGCGTCTACCCGATCGCGCCGCTGCGTGCTGTCATGCGCAAGCAGCGCTGGATGCGGCGTTTCGATTTCGATCCCGAGGCGGTGGTGCGCATGTGCTGGCATGGCGTGCGGCCGCTGAACGTGGACGCGCCGGTGCGCTATTTCAGCGCCGAGGAAGGCGGCGTCTCGCACTTCAACTACGTGCGCGACAACCTCTTGCTGAGCGGAATGCATGCGCGCCTGCTCGCCGGCTTCCTGCTTCGCCTGCCGCTGCTGGCCTGCCGCCGCCTGTGCGCCCGGGACGGTGCGGCGTCCCGCATCACCGCGCCCTGACGGCGCCTCCTTCAAGCATGGCGTTTCTGTCGAACGCTGCCCATCCGGCGGCGTTCGCTTGCCGTCGGCTGTGTCCGGCCGCACATGCTTCGGCTTGCCTTCAGGTAGACTGATCTCTGAATGAGCTCCAGCCCATGCAGTCGGCCAATCGAGATTCCAGTCTTGCAAGGAGAAGTCCCCCATGCATGCAGTCCCGTTGCTAGATGGCAGTGCCAACGGTAGTCCCGCCGAAGTACCGATCCGCGACCTGCGTCGCGTCACCATTCATCCCGACTATTGGTATCCGCTAGCCTGGTCGCGCGAAGTCAAGCGTGGCAAGGCGCATGGCGTGCGCTTCGCGGGCGAGCCGATCGTGCTGGTGCGCACGGAATCCGGCGCGGTGTTCGCGCTGGAGGATCGCTGCGCGCACCGGCAGGTGCCGCTGCATGCGGGCGTGGTCGATGGGGAATCGATTCGCTGCTGCTATCACGGCTGGACCTACGACTGCACGGGCCGCTGCATCGATGTCCCTTACCTGGGCCGCGAGCGGCTGCCCAACGGGGTGCGCTCCTATCCTTGCCGCGAGGTGGAGGGCCTGATCTTTGTCTTCCCGGGCAGTGCTGTGCTCGCCGACGAAACGCCGCTGCCCGACCTTGGCTCGGTGGCCAACAAGGCGTACAAGACGCGCCGCTTCGGCCGCGAGGTCAAATGCCATTACTCGTTCATGCACGAGAACCTGATGGATATGAACCATCAGTTCCTGCACCGCCGGCAGATGGGCCAGATGCGCGCGCGCTCGCTCGGGCGCCGGCGGGGTGAGGGGTGGGTCGAGGTCGACTACACCTTCTCGCGGGAAGAGGGCAAGCAGCCGGTGGGCGAAGCGCTGGTGTTCGGCGGCGGCAAGAACGGCGGGCAGAGCGGCAAGGATGTGATGACGGTCCGTACCTGCTATCCCTACCAGACATTGCAGATCCGCACCTCGGAAGGGACGCTGGTGATGGATTTGTGGATCGTCTATGTGCCGCTCGACGCGGCGCAGCGCACCAACCGCACCTTCGGATTGCTGTCGATCAAGAAGCCCGGCATTCCCGGCGTGCTCAACCTGGCGTGGCCGCTGCTAGTGTGGTTCACCGAGCGGATCTTCAAGGAAGACCGCTGGATCGTGGAGGCGGAACAGGAAGCGCACGACAAGCAGGGCGCGGACTGGAACCACGAGGTGTTCCCGGTCATCAACGAGCTGCGCGACCTGCTGCGCGAGTGCGGCGAGCCGGAAGCGCCCGGCCCGGCCTGATAGCGGATTCCTGCCGGTCTATCGGTCTATCGGTCTATCGGCCTATCGGTCTATCGGGCTTTTCAGCTATTGGGCGAACCGGCTGCGCTCGTCGCGTTCCAGCGCCGAGCAGGCCGTCCTGAGCATGGCAGAGAAGCGCGTCAGCGCGGGTTCGATGCGATAGACCGGGCCCGCAATGGAAATCCCATAGCATTCGCCCGATAGCCGCACCGGCCAGGCCAGCGCGCCAACATCGGGCATCGACTCGCCCAGGTTGATAAAGCAGCCCAGCTCGGCGGACTTCTCCAATTCGGCTTCCAGCTGCGCCACGCCCGATATCGTGCGGGGCGTAAACCGCTCGAAGCTGAGTTGCGCCATCAGTGCGCGGCGCTCGTCCTCCGCCATGACGGACAGCAGCGCCTTGCCGATGGAGTTCGCGTGGAGTTCGCGCCGCTCGCCCGCGGTGGCGATATAGCGGATCGCGTGCGGGGATTCGAGCACGTCGAGGTACACCACCCACCGGCCTTCATGCAGCTTGCCGATCACCACGGTTTCGCCGGTGGCGGCACGCAGCTCGTTCATGGTGCCGTGCACGCGGTCCAGTACCGGATCGTGGCGCGCGATCTGTTGCGCCATGGCGAGCAGCCGGCCGGTGGGGTAATAGCCCTGGCGGCGGCCGGTCTCGTAGAGATAGCCCAGCGAAGTCAGGGTGCGGATCAGCGCCAGGCAGCTTGAGGCCGGCACCGCCAGCAGGCGGGCCAGTTCCGATAGCGAGAGCGCGCGCCGCTCGCGGGCAAAGGTCTCGATGATCTCAAGCACGCGCAGCGCCGTCTTCACGTTCATGGGCGGCGCTTTGTTGTCGTTGGCGGTCATGTGTGGTCAGGCCGCGCGCCTGGGGGGAGGGCACGGGCCGGGTTGGCCGGAAGATAAGCGATCATCATAGTCTATCGGCAAGCGACTTTCTTCCTCCCGGCCCGGCGCGCATCAGTAGCTCACGTTCAGCCCCAGGCGAAAGCTGCGCGGCGTGCCGTAGAACGACGAACTGGTGCTGGTGTAGTAGCGCTTGTCGAGCAGGTTGTAGAGGTTGAACGTCGCTGAGACATTCCTGGTGATGGCATAACGTGCCATCAGGTCCACCACCGAGTAGCTCCCCTGCGTGAAGCGCACCCCGAGCGGCCCCTGGTTGTCGCTGTAGGTCTGGTTCTGCCAGCGCAAGCCGCCACCTACCGTCAGGCCGTTGCCAATGGCGGCAATGCGGTATGTGGTGAACAGCTTGAGGGTGTCCTGCGGGATATTGGTGTTGAGCGCCTTGCCGTCTTTGTCCGTGCTGAGGTTGCGTGCGAAGCTGGCGGTTGCCTGCCAGTCACGCGTCAGTTCGCCCGAGACTTCCAGCTCGTAGCCGCGGGTCTTGGCGCCGGATGCGCCGTAGTAAGCCTGCGAGCCGTCGGGCGCGAGGGCGCCGGGGATGGCCACCGCCAGGTTGTCCTGCTTGACCCAGTAGAGCGCGCCGCTGAGGTTCAGGCGGTTGTTGAAGAACGCGCCTTTGCCGCCGATTTCATAACCGTTGCCAACCAGGGGGTCGAGGAAGCTGCCGTTGACTGTCCGGTTGTTTTGCGGCTTGAAGATATTGGTATAGCTGGCGTAGGCCGACCAGTGCTTGCTCAGGTCGTAGACCAGGCCGACGTATGGGGTGATCTTGCCGGTCTCCGAGCGGTTGTCCACCGACGTCGTACCGGAAGCGTAGTCGAGCGTGCTGTTGTCGTTGCGCCAGCTCGTGACGCGCGCACCGAGCAGCACGGACAAGCTGTCGGTCGGGCGCAAGCGGGCGGTGGCGTAGGCGCTGGTGCTCTGCTCGGTGAACCTGGTGGTGCCGTTGGGCGGGGTCTCGGGGGCTGCGGGGGTGCGGCCGTCCCACGTGTAGATGTTGGCGATACTGCTGTCCCAGCCAGGGAAGCGCCAGAGCCCATACGTCTGTGTGTTGTAGGTGGTCCGTGCGAAGGTGGTGCCGAGCACAAGCTCATGCTCGCGGCCGAGCAGGCTGAAGGGCCCCGTCGCGTAAAGATCGAAGCTGGTTTGCTCCGGTTTGGCGCCCCATCGTCCCGCCCATAGACCCAGGCCGGCACCGGTGCTCTGCACGGGATATCCGTTGGAGGCATATCCCATCAATTCGTCGTAGGCGTAGGTGTCGTGGCTAAGCGTGCCCTTGACGCGCCAGCTATTGTCGAACTTGTGCTCCAGCGAGGCGAACACGGTCTGGTTGCGCCGGGCCGAATAGGCCCAGTCGGCGGCCGCCGACTTCGAGCGGGCCCATGCCGTGCGCGTGCCGTCCGCAAAGTACAGCGGCAGGCCGGAGCGCGCGTGGCCCGTCAGGTCGAAGCTCTGCCACGAGAACCCAACGGTGGCCAGCGTGGATGGGGTCAGGTCGGCCTCGACCACGCCGTAGAAGATTTCACGGCGCTCATGCAGGCGTTCGATGTTGCCGTTGTTTTCCTGGTACGCGGCGACCAGGCGGCCGCGTACGGTGCCGGCCTGGTTCAGCGGGGAGGACACATCCGCCCCAAAACGCCGATAGTCCCACGAGCCGCCCTCGACACTGACGGAGGCCTGGAAATCCCGCGCCGGGCGCTTGCGCACCAGGTTGATGGTGGCCGCCGGCGAGCCGATGCCGTTCATCAGCCCGGTGGCACCGCGTACCACTTCCACACGGTCGTAGATGGCCATGTCGTTAGTCTGGAACAGCGAGTTATAGCCGCTGTTCAGCTGCAGCACGCCGTCGAGCTGGTAGTTCTCCACCTGAAAGCCGCGCGAGTAGACCGAACTGGTGTCGGAGCCCAGGTTGCCGCTCTGGTTGAGGATCAGGCCGGGCGTCTGGGTGATCACGTCGGTGAGCTGCGTCAGGCCCTGGTCGTCCATCTGCTGGCGGGTTATGACACTGACCGATTGCGGTGTTTCACGCAGGGTGATGGCCAGCCGGGTGGCGGTGTTGCTCTCATCGCTGGTGTACAAGCCGGTGCCCTCCGTGACGCCGTCGCCCGGCCCGTTTGCCGTGACCTTCACCTCCGCCAGCATGGGGCCGCCGGCTTCGGCGCCCGCCGCGGACGGCGCGCTGCGCTTGCGCAGGCGATAGCCTCCGCTGGGCCCACTGACCGCTTCGAGCTGCTGGCCGGACAGCAGCGCGGCCAGCGCTTCGGTCACGGTATAGGTGCCGTGCAGGCCTTCGCTGTGCAGGCCTTTGGTGAGCTCCGGATCGATGGCGACCAGCACGCCCGCCTCGCGGCCAAAGCGGCCGAGCACCTGGTCCAGCGAGCCGGCGCCAATGTCGTACTGCTTGCCGCTGGCCGGTGCCGCCTGGGCGCGGGCGAGGGTCGGCGCCAGCGTGGCCACGCCCAATGTGGTGCCTAGCACAGCCGCGCGCAGCGCAAGCGCCAGCGGGGTGTGCCGATAGCGGCCGCGGGGCTGCGACAGTAGCGTGGTGCCTTGCGGGTTCGTGCAAGGGCTGGGGCGGTGCGCCATGATGCTGGTTCCTCTGGATTCTTGTGTGATGGAAGGGCGGTGGGCTGCATGGCTCTGCAGCGCCGCTAATTCACTTGATGCGCGAGAAGCGAAAAGCTGCCGCGCGCGGACGAAGATTTCCAGGGAGGAGGCGGGATACTTGCCGGCCGCTGCCGGATCAAGGCATGGGAGCGAAGCGCTGGAACGTGCCGTGGCCTTATTTCGGTGCCACCGAGACCCAGTAGCGCGTGAAGTAACGCACCCGCACAGGCAGCGTTTCTTCGAGGATGGCAAGCACCGCATCGGTATCGTCGAGCGGGAAGGCGCCAGACACGCGCAATGCGGCCAGCGACGGATCGCAACGCAGGGAGCCGGCGCGGTAGCGCGCCAGCTCCGCGATGAACCGGGCCAGCGGCATTTGTTCCGTCACCAGCATGCCGTCCAGCCAGGCGCCGGCCTGCGGGTGAACGGAGGCCGGCGTGTCGATGGCGGTGGCGGTGAAGACAGTCTCCTGTCCCGCATCGAGGCGAAGCGGCGCGCTTAGCTGGCGGGCCCGGATCCGCACCGCGCCTTCGAGCACGGAGACAGCGATCGGATCGCGCTTGTCGCCGCTGCCGTCCGGCGCCAGCACGCCATCGCGGACGATAAAGCGCGTCCCAATGGGTGTGATGCTGCCGTTGCGGGTCGCCACCGAGAACGGTCTTCCGGCCGGGTCATGGCCGGTGGTCACCTGGATCTCGCCGGCCAGGAAGACAAGTTCGCGCTGCATCGGCGTAAAGCGGACGTCGATGGCGCTGCCTGTGTTGAGCACGACGCGGGTGCCGTCGGCCAGTTCGATGGTGCGGCGCTCGCCGCTGCCGGTACGGTGGTCCGCCGTCCAGGTGTTCCAGTTGCGCCAGGACAGTTGCTCGCGCGCCAGGCAGACCCCGCCCGCCGCGACACCCAGGCCGGCAATCGACTTCAGCGCGGCGCGCCGCGAGGCCCGGCGGGCGGTGCCCGCGGTGCTGGCCGTGTGCAGGGCCTTGCGGGCGACGGCCGCCGGCATCTGGTCCAGGCCGGCGCGCAGATCCTGCCCGAGCAGGGCCATGCGCCGCCAGGCCAGTTCGTGCGCAGGATCGGCTTGCCGCCATTGCTCGCACGCGGCGTGGTCGGCAGCGGTGGCCGCGCCCGACTGCAGCCGCGACATCCAGTCCGCCGCCTGTGCGATGACGTGCGGTTCGATGCGTGCGCTTGCACGGGCATCGCTTGCCTGCGGCGCAAGCTGGGGTGTGAAGGGTTTCATGGTTGCCGCGAGGCCATGGGCAATCGGGGCGGGGATGYCGGCGTCATYCGTAGACCGCGGTGTAGCAATGCAGGAAGGCCTTGCTCATCCATTTCTGCACGACGTTGACGGTGACGTCGAGCCGCTGCGCGATCTCGCGGTAGGCCAGGCCATCCAGTTGCGACAGCAGGAAGGCTTCGCACACGCGTGGGGGGAGCTGGTCGAGTACCGTGCTCACGGCGGTCAGCGCCTCTACCACCAGCGCGCGGGTTTCGGGCGAAGGGGCGGTGGCTTCCGGCTGGAGGGCCAGCGCTTCGAGATAGGCGCGCTCAAGCGCGAGGCGGCGGAAATATTGCGCCGTCAGCCGGCTCGCCACAGTGGTCAGGTAGGCACGCGGCTCGCGCAGCGAGCTGGCGTCGCAGGCCACCAGCAGGCGGGTGAACGTATCCTGGGCCAGGTCGGCGGCGTTGTCCGCATTGCCCAGCTTGCGCCATAGCAGGTTGACCAGCCAGCTGTGGTGGTTGCGGTAGAGCGTGTGGAGTTCCGACTGGGGAAGCGTGTCTGCCGTGGCCATGGCGCCTGGATAATGCGGGCGCCATGCGCCAAACGCTATTGAGAATGATTCGCATTGTATGCGAGGTCGCTACTCAAAAACAAGGCGTGCTTCTGCCGTGAGTGGGCGGGCACATCTCCCTACCATTGCGTATCCGGCCTCCATCCGCCGCCAAGGGCCTTGTACAGGAGCACCGAGCCTTGCAGGGCAGCCAGGCGCAACTGGGCGGCATCGTCCTCGGCGGCGTAAAAGGTGCGTTGGGCGTCCAGCACGATCAGCAGCGTTTCCGCGCCGGCGCGATAGCGGCGTTCCGCCAGCGCGAAGGCGCGCCGGGCCTGCGCCAGCTCCTCATCCTGTGCGATACGCTGGGCGCCGACGCCGGCGATGGTGTTGAGCGCCACTTCCACATCGCCCGAGGCCGCGACGATGGCGCGGCGGTAGTCCGCCAGCAATTCCTGCTTCTGCGCGATGGCCATGTCATGCCCGGCGGCCAGCCGTCCGGCGTTGAATATCGGCGCCAGCACGCCGGCGGCGATGGCGTAGACCGGGTTCTCGAACAGGGTGTGCAGGCGGTCGCTTTGCCCGGTGGCGCTGGCGGTCAGGGCGAGGCGCGGCAGCATCAGCGCGCGGGCCACGGCGATATTGCCGTCGGCGGCCGCCAGCCTGGCCTCTGCCGCGGCCAGGTCGGGGCGGCGCGTAAGCAGTTCGGCGGGCAGGCCGCTGTCGATGGCGGGATCGCGCAGGCCGGCAAGGCTGGCGGTGCTGATTTCGAAGCTGCTGGCGGACTGCCCCAGCAAGATCGCCAGCGCGACCTGGCTGTCGTTGGCGCGTTGCGCCAGCAGGCGCAAGGTGCGCTCCCGGCCGGCCACCAGGCCGCGCTGCTGCGCCAGTTCCAGCGCGGTCGCGCTGCCGGCGCGCTGGCGCGCATCGACCACGGCCAGTACGCCGCGGGCATTGTCCAGCATGCGGGTGGCAATGGCGATGCGCTCGCGCAGGCTGACGGTTTGCAGCCAGGCCAGCGCGACTTCGCCGGTCACCGACAGCGTGACGGCATCCTGCGCGAAACCGGCCGCGCGCAAGGAGGCGGCGGCGCTGCCTGCGGCGGCGCGGTTGCCGCCCCACAGGTCCACTTCATAGCTGGCCGCGAGCCCGAGGCGGAAATTGGCCGAGCTGTCGCTGCTGCTGATGCCCGAGCCGCCATAGCGCCGGGCGTCGGCGGAGCCGGTGAGCTCCGGCAACAGCGGTGCGCGGGCAATGGTGACACTGGCGCGTGCCTGCTGCACCCGGGCGTATGCGGCGGCGATGCCGGGATTGTCGGCGCGGGCCCGCCGCACCAGCGCATCCAGTTCGGCATTGCCTAGCGATTGCCACCAGTCGATGCTGACCGGATCGGCRCCGGCCCGGTCCGGGGGCGCGTAGCGCCATTGCGCGGGCGTGGCGGGCAGCGGGGCCTCGGGTGTGGCCTTCGTGGCGCAGCCGCCGGTGGCCAGCGCGGTCGCCAGCAAGGCCGCGCGCAGGGCGAGGGAAGTCAGGGCGCTCATGGTTGTCATTCGCTTGCCAGTGCTTGTACGGGGTCGAGGCGAGCCGCCTGGCGGGCTGGCATGTAGCCGAACAGCAGGCCGGTGGCTACGGCGCAGCCAAAGGCGCCGGCGATGGCCGTGAGCGAGAAGATCACCGGCACCCTGGCCAGTTGCAGGGCAAGGCCCACGGCGATGCCGAGCACCACGCCCGTTACGCCGCCGAGCAGCGATACCAGCACGGCTTCGGTCAGGAACTGGCGCAGGATGTCGCGCTGGCGCGCGCCGGTGGCCATGCGGATGCCGATCTCGCGGGTGCGCTCGCGCACCGTCATCAGCATGACGTTCATCACGCCGATGCCGCCGACCAGCAGCGAGATGGCGGCAATCAGGCCGAGCATCAGTGTCATGGTGCGTTCGGTCTCCGCGCTTACGCGGATCGACTCCGCGCGGTTGTACACGCGTGCATCCTGGTTGCCGCGCCGGGCGGCGAGGGCGGCCAGGATGGCCTGCTCGGTCTGTCTGGCTTGCTGCATGTCGCGGATTGAAACCGCGACCCAGGTGGGATAGGGATTGCCGTAGAGCCGCGCGCTGGCCGTGGAGAAAGGCACCACCACGCGCTCGTCCTCGTCGGCGTTGCCGGCCAGGGCACCCTTCTCGGCGAGCACGCCGATGACCTGGAACGGCACGCTGTCCAGCAGGATGGTCTGGCCGATGGGGTCACTGCCGTCCTCGAACAAGGCATCGCGCACGCGCTTGCCAATTACCGCAACCTTGCCGAGATCGCGTTCGTCGCGGGCGTCGAAGTACACGCCCTCGGCCAGCCCCCAGTCCAGCGCCGCGGCAAAATCCGTGGTGGCGCCGCCGCCTTCGGTGCGGTGGTCGACATTGCCGCGCCGCGCCATCACGAAGCCTTCGATATACGGCATGGCGAGTTCCACATTCGGCACGCCGCGGATGGCCTCCACATCGGCCAGCGTGAGCGGCCCGCTCCGGTCGCGGCTGGTCGGGGGCAGCACGCCCACATACATCTTGTTGGCGCCGAACACCGCCATCTTCTTCATCACCTGGTACTGCGAGCCGCTGCCGATCGCCATCATGACGATCACCGAGGCGACGCCGATAACGATGCCGAGCAGGGTCAGCCCGGTGCGGAAACGGTTGCTCCACATCACGCGCCACGCGGCGCGCGCGGCCTCGGCCACGTCGGCCGCGAGCGAGGCATGGCGGTCCTTGCCCGCGCGCATGCGGGCAAGCAGTTGGGCGGCGTCGTTGGCGCCTTGGGCGGGCGGGTTGGCATCGGCGGCCTCGGGCGCCGCATGGCGAGCGCTGGCGGAGTCCGATATCACCAGCCCGTCGCGGATCTCGATCACGCGGCGGGCCTGCGCCGCGATGCCGCGATCGTGCGTGATCAGGATCACCGTGTGCCCGGCAGCCGCCAGCCCCGACAACAGCGCCATGACCTCGGCGCCGCTGCGCGAATCGAGCGCGCCGGTGGGTTCGTCTGCCAGGATGATGCGTCCGCCGTTCATCAGCGCCCGYGCGATCGACACGCGCTGCTGCTGGCCRCCGGARAGCTGGCCGGGGCGATGGCCGGCGCGTCCGGCAAGGCCGAGCTGCGTGAGCAGCGCCTCCGCGCGGGCCTGCCGGGCGGCGGTGGGCTGGCCGGCATAGATGGCCGGCACTTCCACGTTCTCGCGCGCCGTTTCGGTGGCGATCAGGTGGTAGCCCTGGAACACGAAGCCGAAGGCTTCGCGCCGCAGCCATGCCAACTGGTCGGCGTCGAATCCCGCCACGTCCTGTCCACAGATCAGGTAGCTGCCTTCGCTGGGACGGTCCAGGCAACCCAGCAGGTGCATCAGCGTCGATTTGCCCGAGCMGGAACTGCCGACGATGGCGACGAACTCGCCCGCCTCGATGCGCAGCGAGATACCGCGCAGCACTTCGGTGGCAGGGCTGGCGCCGTCGCTGCCGCCGCCATAGCGCTTGCGGATGCCGCGCAGCTCCAGCAGTGCCGGTGGGTTCAAGGGCAGGTTCACAGGCGGAACCTCGGCATGTCGTCTGCAGGCTTGCGCTCGCCGGTGATCAGCCGGTCGCCTTCGCGCAGCCCATCGACGATGTGCGCGCGCAAGYGGTCTTGCACGCCAACGCGGATCTCACGCGCCTGCGCCTTGCCGGCAGTGTCCAGCACACGGGCGCGGAAGCGGTCGGGCCTGCCGTCCACGGCCTGCAGCGCGGCCAGCGGGGCGACCACCACGCCGCGCGCTTCGGCGGAGACAAAGGAGACCTGGGCGGTCATCTGCGGCATCAGTTCGCCATCGCTGTTCCCGACGTCGAACAGCACGGTGTACAGCACGACCTTGCTCGCCGGCGTGGCCTGCTGGTTGCCCTGCGTCTGCTGGGCCTGGCTGCCCGGGGTCGGCGGCGCCGGCAGCACCTGGCGCACCTTGCTGCGCCAGCGGCGCTGCTCGCCGCCCAGCGTGGTGAAGCTGACCTGCATGCCCGGGCGCACGCGGCGCACGTCTGCCTCCGACACCTCGGTCCACACCGTCATGGTGGCGAGGTCGGCAATGCGCAGCAGCGCGGGCGTCTGGTAGGTGGCGTTCAGGGTTTGCCCCTGGCGTGCTTCCAGCGTGACCACCGTGCCGGCCATGGGCGCGTAGATGCGCGTGTAGCCCAGCTTGGCGACGTCGCCGTTCAGGGTGGACTGCGTTTGCTCGATCTGCGCCCGCAGGCGGGCCATGCGCGCAGCGGCGGTCTTGAGCGCGGCCGCGGCGGTTTGCACGTCTTCGTCGCGGGTGGCCTCCTGGCCAGCCAGGTGGCGCTGGCGCGCATCCTGCTGTTGCGCCAGCATGTGCAGCGCTTCCTGTTCGGCAAGTTGTGCCTTGAGGCCGGCCAGTTCGGCGCGGCCGGCATCCACCGTGGCACGCGGCACGCTGGCATCGATCTCGGCCAGCAACTGGCCTTGTTCCACGGTGTCGCCCACCTGCACGAGCAAGCGGGTGATCTGCCCGGAGACCTGCGCCCCCACGTCGACATAGCTGCGTGGATGCAGGGTGCCGAGCGCGGTGACGCTGGTTTCGATGTCGCCGCGCGCGATGGTGACGGTGTCGTAGCGCGGTGCGGCGTCCGTGCTCCACCAGGCCACGGCGCCTAGCGCGGCGAGGGCCAGGACGGCGATGCCGGTGATGGGAAGGAGTCGGTGAGGCTGCGCCATGCGTTAAGGGTTTTCCGGTTGACCAGGTGAGGGCGCGGTCCGGGGTGGCCGCGCCGCGGAAGTTGAACTGGCATGTGAGGCACGCTGGCAAGCCCTACGCCGGCACCGCCAGCCTGGCGGCGGCAAAGACCGTCGCCGGCAAGGCCAGCGCCGCTGCCGTTCGGGGGTGATAAGCCAGTATCAGCACGTAAGCCAGGGCGCCGGCGCAGAGCGAGCCGGCCCAGACCACGGCGCCGATGCTGGCGCCCCAGCCGCGCAGGCAGGGCCAGGCCGCCAGGGCGAGCAGCAGCCAGCCGCAGCCGCGCAGCAGCCAGCGTGCCGGAGGGGCGGGATCGCGCCGCCAGATTTGTCCGTGGTGCCGGTCCATGGCGAGGCTGAGGCTGGCCATGCCGGCGTAACACAAGGCCAGGGTTGCCGAGGCGGCCAGCGCCGGGGGCATCGATATCAGGGCCATCATGCTTCTCCCGGCGTGGCCGCCGCGCCGGCACGCCTGCCTGGCGAACGGGGCATGGCCTGGCGGCCGGCCCGGCGCACCCTGGCGGCGGCCCACAGCAGCAGGGTGCCAAGGGTGAGGGCGCCGAGTTCCAGGCCGGCGCTTTGCCAGTCCCCGAGCGAGGCATAGCGCAGCAGGTGCCAGCCCGTGGTCAGCGCATTGAGCAGCGGCAGGATCAGGCAAAGCAGGCCGGCCAGCGCCAGTTGGCGCGGCCACGCTTTGGCCGGCTGGCTGGCCAAAGCGTGCACCGTGGCTGCCAGCCAGATGGAGAAGAACACGGCGATTTCCCACTCGTGGCGCGCCTCCAGCGCCACCGGGAGCAGGCGGTTGCCCCAAAGGTAGGCAGCGCAGGCAATCGCCAGGCCGGCGACGGCTGCCACGTTGAGGCGGTCGATGGTGCCGTAGACGCGCGCGCTGGCGGCGCCGAACTCGCGCGCCTTGCGGTTGCCGCGCTTGGTGGAGAACAGCAGCAGGCCGGTGGCGATCATGGCGGAGCCCGCCAGGCCGCAGGCAAGGTAGAGCCACCTCACCGCATTGCCGCCGAAGCGCGCCATATGCAGCGTGCGCATGACCGAGCCGGCGACCAGCGGCGCCGCGCCGCCGGTGCCCAGCATCTCGTCCTCGGCGTGGGCCGACAAGTAGGCGCCGGTGACGCCGTCGTAGCGGAACTCGCGCTGCGACGAAAAGGCGAGGCCATCGTAGCGATAGAGGCCGGCAATGCTGACAGTGGCGTTGCCGCGCCCGGGCCGCGCCACCGCCACCGAGGCGATCGCGTTTGCGCCGGCGTCGTCCGCCGCAGCCAGCCGTGCGCGTGCATCGGCCAGCAGCGTGGGCAATGCCACCAGCGTGGCGGGCGCGCCGGGAGGAGGCAGGACCTTGGGCTCGAGCCAGCCGGCCCGCCCGAGCACGCCGAACAGCTTGGCTTCGCTGCCTTCGTAGTACGTCCGGATCCCCGCCGGCATGGTATCGGGCCACCAGATGATGAGTCCCGTGTACGAGATCATGAACAGGAAGGGCAGCGTCAGCACGCCCAGCGCATTGTGCGCATCGAGCCAGGAGCGCTGGCCCTTGCCCGGCCGGAAGGTGAAGAAATCCTTGAAGAAGCGCTTATGGGTGACGATGCCCGATACCAGCGCTACCAGCATGGCCATGGTGGCGAAGGCGACGATCCATACGCCCAGCATGCCGCCGTGCAGTTCATAGTGGAAGAGCACGAAGTGATGGCCGCCCAGCGTGTCTCGCGGTGCCGGCAGCACGGCGCCGGTGTTGGGGTCGAGGCGGATCTCGCCACCGGCCTGCCCGTCCCAGTGCACATGCATGGCGGCGTCTTCGGGCGAGGGAAACTCGATTTCCCAGTGGCCGGATTGCGGCGCATGGCGCTCCAGGTAGCGCTGGGCGTGGGCCAGCGCCTGCGCCGGGTCGGGCATTCCGGCGCTGACTTCCAGCCGCTCCGGCTGCATCCAGCGCGTGATGGCGCCGTCGAACACGCTAAGGCTGCCAGTCAGGAACACGGCGAACAGCAGCCAGCCCAGCCACAGGCCACACCAGGTGTGCAGCCATGCCATCGATTGGCGGAACGTCCCTTTCATGGCAGGCCTCGCGTCCAGTGCCCGGCCGCGGCGGTTGCAAGCAGGACGGCGGATGGCGCCAGCAGCCCCAGCCAGGCGCGGCGGGCCGAGCGGGCCGCGAAGGCCCAGAGCGCCGCGCCGGTGTAGATGGCGTAGCTGAGCAGGCTGGTGGTCATGACGGCTTCGGCCCGCAGGCCAGGCAGCACCGCGGCGCAGGCCAGGATGCTGGCGGAGGCGAGCAGGTAGCCGCCCAGGATCGCCGCGGCCGCGCGCGATGCAATCCGCATGGCTTGGGAGGGGGCGGGATGCTTCATGCGGCAGCGCTCGCAAGGGGCGGCGCGCAAGAGCGGCCGGTGTCCGGGGGCAGGCGGGGAGCCAAGGTGCGGTTTTCCTTTCCGAAAAGGGGGTGGAGACAGGGTGGTGGCCGGGTGGTTCACGCGACGCCGGGCATAAGCTCGCAGCGTCTCTGTATCCCTGACGCACGAGATCGGAGAATCTGCCGGGCCGCCGGAGAAATTTTTGCCGCCTGCCGTGGCGAGCGCCACCGGCCCCTGACCGGGYTTGGCGGATCAGGTGGTCAGGAACCGTTATGGGGCAAGGGGAATGCGGAAAGGGGAAGCGGCGGGGCGGCCGGCGAAGCTCGCCGATCCTCTCATTTTCGCATCGCCGGCTTGTATGGRCAGACGCGATGGGAGACGTCACACGGGAGCCCTCGACTACTGGATGATTGCCGGGCCGGTACTCCCTGATCTGACATTGAATTCCTACGGTGAATTGCTGCTTGCCAGGCTGGCGTTGTCCGGGGGAATGCCAGGGTTCGCCGCGGCAAACCGGGCGACGCCGGGAGCCGGCCGCTTGGTAGCCGCTCACGCCAGTTGGGCTGTCCTTCGAGATTCATACCATGGCGATGCTTAACCAAAAAGCCCGCCTACACGGCTATGACCTCCCGGCCGGACCAGTCTCGCCTCAAGCCTTGACCGCGAAGGGGGCAACGAAGCCGCGCAGCCGCAGCGCGTTGGTAAGGACAAACACGCTGGACAAGGCCATGGCGCCTGCAGCAAACACCGGCGAAAGCAAGTTGCCGTTGACCGGGTACAGCAGGCCAGCCGCGACCGGAATCAGGGCAGCGTTGTAGGCAAACGCCCAGAACAGGTTCTGCTTGATGTTGCGGATCGTGGCCTTCGACAATGCAATCGCGTTGGGCACGCCACCCAGGTCGCCGGACATCAGCACCACGTCCGCCGCCTCGATGGCAATGTCCGTGCCTGTACCGATAGCAAGTCCCACATCGGCCTCGGCCAGCGCCGGCGCGTCATTGATGCCATCGCCCACATACGCGATAGGACCGTACTGCTTCTTAAGCCGCTGTACCGCCTCGACCTTGCCGTCGGGCAGCACTTCGGCAACCACCTCATCAATGCCCAACTGGCGGGCGATTGCCTCGCCGGTGCGACGGTTGTCGCCGGTGATCATGGCAACCTTCAGGCCAAGGCCGTGCAAGGCCTGGATGGCGGCCGCCGTAGTTTCCTTGATCGGGTCGGCTACGGCAATCATGGCTGCAAGCCGGCCATTGATAGCTGCGTACAACGGTGTCTTGCCTTCGTCGCCCAGGCGCGCCGCATCCGCGCTGAACGCTTCGACATCCAAGCCCAGCTTCCGCATGAAGCGATCGGCGCCAATCTCGACCAGATCGCCATCCACCCGGGCGCTGACCCCAAAGCCCGTAATCGAATCGAACTGCCCGATGGTGCCCAGGGCGATCTTTTGCGCCTTGGCGGCATCGACGATGGCCTGTGCAATCGGGTGTTCGGACTTCGCTTCGACAGTGGCTACCTTGCCCAGCACCACTGACCGTTCGAGTCCCGGGGCAACGATCAGATCCGTCAGTTCGGGACGCCCTTTGGTCAGCGTTCCGGTCTTGTCAACGGCCACCACCCTGGCGTCCTTCAGGGATTGCAGTGCCTCGCCCTTGCGGAACAACACGCCCATTTGCGCCGCGCGCCCGGTGCCCACCATGATCGACGTCGGCGTCGCCAGGCCCATCGCGCACGGGCAGGCAATAATCAGCACGGCAACCGCGTTGACAAGCGCGAATGTCAGGGCGGGGTCCGGTCCGAAACTCAGCCAGATAACGAACGTCAGCGCGGCGGCGGCCATGACTGCCGGCACGAACCACATGGTGATGCGATCGACCATCGCCTGGATCGGCAGCTTGGAGCCTTGCGCCTGCTCGACCATGCGGATGATCTGCGCCAGCACGGTGTCGTTGCCGACTTTGGTGGCGCGGAATGTCAGCGCGCCGTTCTGGTTGACAGTGCCCCCCACCACTTCCGAGCCGGGCTYCTTTTCCACGGGTACCGGTTCGCCACTGATCATGGATTCGTCGATGAAGCTATTGCCGGCCACGACTTCGCCGTCCACAGGAATGCGCTCGCCGGGACGAACTTCGATCAGCTCGCCCGCGACCACTTCTTCGATAGGAACCTCAAGCGTCGCGGCATCACGCACCACACGCGCGGTCTTGGCCTGCAAACCGAGCAGCCGCTTGATCGCTTCCGAGGTGTTGCCCTTGGCGCGGGCTTCCATATAGCGGCCAAGCAGGATCAGCGCCACGATGACAGCGGCGGCTTCGTAGTAGACATTGACCGTGCCGGCGGGAAGCAGGCCCGACGCAAACGTAGCCACGGCCGAGTAGGCATAGGCGGCGGAGGTACCTACCGCCACCAGCGAATTCATATCCGGCGCACCCCGCAGCAGCGCCGGGATGCCCTTCTTGAAGAAACGCAGCCCCGGCCCGAACAGCACGATGCTCGAGAGCACGAACTGGATATACCAGCTGTTCTGCGTGCCGATGCTTTTTGCAATCACGTGGTGAAACGCCGGAACCAGGTGCGCGCCCATCTCCATGATGAAAACGGGGAGGGCGAAAAGCGTGGCAATCGTCAGGGCGCGCCTTAGCGACTTCAGTTCGACAGCCTGGCGCTCGGCCACGGCATCGGTGTTGCTGGTGTCGCCCGAGATGACCTGCGCCTCGTAGCCTGCCCTGGCAACGGCCTGGATCAGGGCTTCGGGCGAGGTGCCGCCAGCGGCGCTGATCCGCGCGCGCTCAGTCGCGAGGTTGACGGTTGCATTGTTGACGCCCGGTACGGCTTTCAGGGCCTTTTCGACGCGGCCCACGCACGAGGCGCAGGTCATGCCCGTTACCGATAACTCAATGGTGCTCGAAGCCACGTTATAGCCGGACTTCTGCACCGCCTGCACAGCGGCCTCGACATTCGGTACCCCGTCAAAAGTGATGTCGGCGCGCTCGGTCGCGAGGTTGACGCTGGCCTTGTTCACGCCTGGCACGGCCCTCAGKGCCTTTTCGACGCGGCCCACGCACGAAGCGCAAGTCATGCCTTCGACCGGGATGCTGATCGCAACACTGCCTGTCGGGCTGGAACTCATCACTGCTCCTTGAAAAATTGGGAAGCTCCTTCATAACGGTGGCCACTTTAGAGCTTCCGATTATGTCAAGGTCAAGCATCCGGACGGAGTATTTAGCCGAATCTGCCGAAAAAGCGTCTCCGCGCGATGCGGCATAAATTGGTCTGCCCTGGTTGATTCTCGATCTCTTCTTGGATCTACCGCTTCGCTTTCTGGCGTGCCCGTTCTTTCCACTCACGGGCGATGGCGGCGACAGTCCCGTCGTGACGCAGCGCGGCACCCGCAACCAGATCCCTTATGGGGCGGGGGTGGCCTATGCTACGGAGATAGGCGAGCGTTGCAATCCCTACCGGCAATAACACAGAAAAGCACAGAGACAGAGCCGAAATTCAAGGAGCGCTTGTGGACACCCCTGTAGACATCGAATCCCGCCGCGAACGCGGCAAGGGCACGCGCAAACACGTTCCCCGCAGCGCGCATGTCGCGGTCGGCAACGTCGAACGAGATCCCGTCGAGTTGCTGGAGATCAACAGCGCCGGCCGTGTCGAACGGCTGGTGCCGCTGCGCTATGGCCGCATGATCGAATCGCCTTTCACCTTCTACCGTGGCAGCGCCATCATCCAGGCGCATGACCTCGCCGGTACGCCGAATTCAGACATCCCCA